>NZ_JBWKMK010000141.1:0-46789 GCF_056431365.1 Acinetobacter seohaensis | reverse complement strand
CCCTTCCCGAACTCAGAAGTGAAACCTCTTCGCGCTGATGGTAGTGTGGGGTTACCCATGTGAGAGTAAGTCATCGCCAGCTCATTATTCTAAACACCCTCAACTAGCGTTGGGGGTGTTTTTTTATGGATAAAATAAAATGTTAAGAAGAATAAAAAACCCTTAAATATAATTTAAGGGTTTTAAACTTATATGAATATCATATACTTAGAAATGTGCTTCTAAGCCTAAATATGGACCTTTAAACTCTAATTGAGTTTCTTGGTTGGAATCTTGATTCAGTTTAATGTCTAAGATGCGATAACCCGCTTTTAAACCGACATCCACCAGAATCGCATCAATAAAGTTATACTTAATTTCTGCTTGAGCATCACGCACTTCATTGTCACTATTTTTAGCGTAATTGGCTTCAGCTTTAGCACTTAATCCTGTAAATGGTAACTTTACTGCAGCTTCAGCATACAGCATTGGCAAAGTTTCACTGACTTCCTGAGTTTGGAACAGATTAGATTTTAAATCACCCTTAATGAGTTTAGCGCCAATCCCAACATCTGCTGCAACAATATTATCTAAAATTTCATAATATAAAATGAAATCTGAATAGTCTAAATCGAGCTGATGGGTTTTTACACCTGCAACACTTTGTTCACTTTCGGCCTGTAAATTGGTGTGTTTAATTTTTGCATTGGGCAAAAATGGCACAGGATGCTCGACTGAAACGCTAAAAGGTAGGGCATAATCATCATCAAGCTCAGGTGAGAGTTGCGTTTGAGTCCAGTCTGCACTGTATTTCCAGTAATCTAGGCTGGCTTTTACACCAATGATATCGGCATGCACCGCTGAACAACTAATTAAACTGCATGCTAAAGCAAAACGTTGTAATGTAAGCATATAAACTCTAGTATTTTGTCATCATCATTTGGGATGAATGGTGTGGTGTTGTATGTTCTCGTGACAAAAAATCATGTGAAATATTGTCCAACTTAGCGCATCATACATTTTCTAGAATCAAAATTCTTGTAAAAATATAGCTTAATTCGCGCCAAAAATAGAGGATTTCAGTATGCAAAATGTCCATCCACCTGTCGATTATCCGCTCTATCTTGCCAATAAAGCCGTAGAAACAGGGCAATGGTTAGCCGTTCAGCATAAATATTCTCAAAATTTATATGCGCGTGTCGCACTTGCCGATGCGAAAAGTATTGAAAAAGCCATTCGTGCAGCCGTAAAAGCAGAAGCCGAAATGGCAAAGTTACAGCCCTTTCAAAAACAAAAAATTCTGTTGCATTGTGTGCAGCGTTTTCAAAACATGCGTGAAGAATTGGTCGAAATTTTAATTGCCGAAGGTGGAAAACCACGTTTGGCTGCGATGGCAGAAGTCGAGCGTTTAATTAATACCTTCCAAATTGCGGCAGATGCGGTGTCACAACTAGATGAAGGGCGTATTTTGCCGTTGGCAGTGACGGCTGCTGCTGCGAATTATCAAGGGATGGTTAAGCATGTACCCATTGGTACCGTGTCTTTGATTAGTCCTTTTAATTTTCCGTTGAATTTAACTGCACATAAAATTGCACCTGCGATTGCCGCAGGTTGTCCTTTTGTATTAAAACCTGCCAGTGCCACGCCTATTTCAGCATTGAAAATTGCAGAAGTGTTGGCAGAAACAGATTTACCTAAAGGTGCGTTTTCGGTATTGCCTTGTGAGCGTGAACAAGCTGATGTTTTAGTGACAGATGACCGCTTTAAACTGCTCAGTTTTACCGGTTCAGATGTGGTGGGTTGGGATATGAAAGCCCGCGCAGGACGCAAAAAAGTAACGCTAGAGTTGGGCGGCAATGCAGCAGTGATGATTGAACCCGATACTGAATTGAATGATGCATTGATTCATCGCTTAATTGGTGGTGCGTATAATCATGCTGGGCAGGTGTGTATTAGTGTGCAACGTATTTTGGTGCATGCTGACGTATATGCCGAACTGAAAAAGAAACTTGTGAGCCAGCTCAAGAAAATTAAAGCGGCAGATCCTGATTTAGACAGCACTTTGGTCGGGCCAATGATTAAGGAAGCTGAAGCGCAGCGCTTGAAAAAGTGGATTGATAAAGCAGTGAAAAAAGGCGCAAAAATATTGGCAGGTGGCGAGCTGAAAGGTGTGATGTTTGAGCCGACTTTATTGGAACAGGTCGATCCAAACTTGGAGGTTTATAAAGATGAAGTTTTTGGCCCTGTTGCCATTTTGGAAAAATATTCATCTTTTGAACAAGGAATTACACGTATTAACCAAAGCCGTTTTGGTTTACAGGCGGGTATTTATACACAAAGCTTGGAAAAAATGCTGTATGCATGGGATCAGTTACAAGTTGGTGGGGTGATTATTAATGATATTCCATCGTTCCGTGTGGACAATATGCCTTATGGTGGAGTGAAAGATTCGGGTTTAGGGCGTGAAGGGATTCAATCTGCTATTCGGGATATGCAGGAAGAGCGTTTATTGGTAATTAAGCGTTAAGTATCTGATCTAATGATGCATCGTTATAAATAAAGAGAAAGGATGAGTTAACTCTGAATTTTGAGATGATTGATTACAGTGCTGTAGTTCGGTGAATAATAGGCTACAGCGCTGCTAAAATAGATGAAAATTAAAATAACTCAAATAGCATCAAAATTTCATTCCAAATAGTTATAGAACGTATAACCAAAAAATCAAGTCAAAATGGAGTGGAATTTGAACTTTTGATTAAAAAAATGCATACAAAAAGCATCTTTCTAAGCAGAATTTACAGAAAAATTATTCAAAAATGAGTATTGTTAAGCCATACACAAGCGCAATATTGGGCAAAGACTTTAAGCAAGATTTTCCGAATATTTCGCTGTTTGACCTTTAGAATTTGATGCTCAAAAGGTGTGACTCTAAAGCAAACACCCAGATTTTCATTTTTTGCAGGATATTTTTTGCGTGCGCTAAAGTACCGTTATATAAAGTAAATTTAAGCTAATGAAAAAGCAAGTTATTTATATAAAAGGTCAGAATTAAAAAACAAGCAGCAAAAAATAGCCTGAAGTTTAGGTGTTCTATGACAGATTCTCGTGAGAGTTGGTCCGCGCGATCAGGCTTTATTATCGCAGCCATTGGTTCTGCGGTCGGGTTGGGCAATATTTGGCGTTTCCCTTATGTTGCCTATGAAAATGGCGGCGGCGCATTTTTAATCCCTTATTTAATTGCGATCTTTGCCGCAGGTTTGCCATTGCTGTTTTTGGACTATGCAGTCGGACATAAATACCGTAAAGCACCACCAACCGCTTATAAAAAGCTCATGAACAGTGAAGCATTGGGCTGGTGGCAGGTGATGGTGACTTTACTGATTGGTATTTACTATGCCAGCGTATTGTCTTGGGCAGGCAGTTATATGTTCTATTCCATTGGTCAGCAATGGGGAACAGACACTGAAAAATTCTTTTTCACAAGCTACTTACAAAATGGTGAAGGCTTAGCCTTTGGTTTTGTACCTACTTTATTTATTGGCTTGGTCATCGTATGGACGGTGGTGATGTTCATTTTATATGGTGGGGTGAAAAAAGGGGTTGAGCTGTCAAATAAAATCTTTATACCACTTTTGCTGATTTTGTTCTCTATTCTCGTGGTTCAAGCTTTACGTTTACCGGGTGCAGTCGATGGCTTAAATGCTTTCTTTACGCCTAACTGGGAAGCGATGGCGAACTATAAAGTATGGTTAGCTGCCTTTGGTCATATCTTCTTCTCACTTTCAGTGGGTTTCGGGATTATGTTGACCTACTCATCTTACCTAAAACGTAAAACCAACTTGACTGGTTCAGGCTTGGTGGTTGCACTTGCAAACTCATCTTTTGAAATTTTAGCGGGTATTGGTATTTTTGCTGCGCTTGGTTTCATGGCGTACAGCGCAGGTTCATCGGTAGATGAAGTGGTTTCTGGCGGTATTGGTTTAGCCTTTATTGCATTCCCGAAAATCATTTCAAGCTTGGGTGCAGGTGGCGATTTATTTGGTTTCTTATTCTTCGCTTCATTGACGGTTGCAGGGGTGACCTCAATGGTGAGTATTCTGCAAGTGCCCATTGCTGCGTTCCAAGACAAACTGGGTTGGTCGCGTAAGCGTGCAGTAACCATCATTGCGGGTGGTTCAGCTATTGTTTCAACCATTTTATTCTCTACCCACAGCGCGATCACTTTTGTCGACATCATTGACTACTTTGCCAACAACATTGGTATTGTTGGTGGTGGTTTATTGTCGATCATTTTGGTGACTTGGTTCCGTCGTCCATTGCTCAAAGAATTGCAGCAACACGTTAACCAATACTCAAGCATTAAATTGGGTTGGGGCTGGAATTTCCTATTAACCATCGTGACGCCGCTTTCATTGCTCGTGGCTTTAGGCTTAACCCTGAAATCTATTTTTGCAGAAGGCTATGGTGGTTATCCATTACACATTTTACTCACCGTGGGTGGTGGTACCGTAGTGCTCTTTATTATTGGCGCGGTATTGCTTAGCCGCTTAAAAGATCACGACGCAGCGGAGAAATAAGATGAATACATCTGCATTGGTGATGTTGATTATTTCAACAGTGGTACTTTGGGGTGGTTTAGTTTTGGCGATGATTCACCTGATCAAAAACCCAGATGAACTCGAAGACTAAGCATTTTGCTGAAACGGGTGCGATGCTGTAAAGCATTGCACTGGCTAACTAAAATAACCCTTGATTGATTCAAGGGTTATTTTTTTGGAAAGGCTATTAAATGAGAAGAATCGTTAAAACAGAAATAGCTTAGGCGGTTTTTTCAATACGACAATAATAAAAACCATCCCCGCGTCCTTGTTGCGGCAATAATTGGCGTCCATACAGTTGTGGAATGCCCCAATCTGCATCAATTTTGACTTCTTTGGCATTTTGATGTTCGGCAAAGAATTGCTGAATTTGCTGTTCATTTTCGGCTTTTAAAACCGAGCAGGTAATGTAAAGCAAGGTGCCACCAACTTTGAGTTGCTGCCACATCTGCTGCAAAATCTGTTGCTGTAATGCCACCGTTTGCTGAATATCGCTAGATTGACGCAGCAAACGAATATCTGGATGACGACGCAAGACTCCAATTGCAGAACACGGTGCATCCAATACAATACAGTCCACTGCTTCACTGGCATTCCATGTGGTTGCATCGGCAGCCAAAATTTCTACTTGCGTTTCTTGATTCAGTTGCAGACGTTCTAGGTTTTCGCTGACACGTAATAGACGTTTGGCGTCCTGATCTAAGGCTATCAATTTTTTAGGCTGAAATTTTTCGAGCAGATGCGCTGTTTTACCACCAGGTGCTGCGCAGGCATCGACCACGACTTTGCCATCTAAATTTGGCAAGAGCGTTGCACACAGTTGGGCATGTTCATCCTGTACGGAAAATATGCCTTCATCAAAACCAGGCAAGTCTGGAATGTGCACATTTTGCAGCATCACAATACCAACTTCAGACACGGTGCAAGCTTCTGCAGCAATCTCTTGTTCGTGCAAAATTTCTAAATAGTCATCACGGCTAATTTGGCGTGTATTGACTCTTAAGGTTAGCGGCGCAGTTTGCTTTAACGTTTGCGTCAGTTGTTCTAATTGTTCAGGCCAATCTTTTTTTAGGCGTTTATACAACCAACTTGGCAAACCATGTGCTTGTGCCAAAGCCATTTGAAATTCCGATGTTTCACGTGAAACACGACGCAGAATCGCATTCACCACACCGCTGAGTGCTTGATAGCCCAATTGTTTGGCTGCAGTTACGGTTTCTGAAATTGCGGCATGACTGGCTACACGGGTGCAAAGCACTTGATATAAGCCAACATATAAACAGGTTTCAACGGTTTCATTGTTGAGTGGTTTTACCAACAGCGGCAAAGTAATGCTTTTTAGGGCATACCATTGTCGCAAGGTGCCCAAAACCAGCTCATGAAACAAGGCGCGGTCTCGTTCTGCGACTTTACTTAAATGTGCAGGTAAAACACTCGCCAATGACTGCCCTTGTTGTGCAGCCAATAGCGTACGGATGACTTGGGCACGCAAGTTCAAATGTGAGTTGCCTGATTCAGAATGGCTCATGCGAGAACTTGTCCTGTTTGAAGTTTTTGAGTTTGAATGATTTGCACAGGATTCAGGGGTTTAGCGCCTGGCCATTGCAACGAGCTTAAGCACACTGCTTGTTGATCGCCACAAGCGACGTGTACGCCTTGTTTGTCTAGTTTTAAAATTGTACCCGCAGCTTTGCCTTGTGCAGATTCATCCGATAATGCTGAACCCCAGACGCGCAAGTTTTGAGTGTCATCTAAAGGGATAAACGCCACAGGCCACGGATTAAAGGCACGGATATTACGGTCAATTTCGGCTGCAGTTTGTGACCAGTTAATTTGCGCTTCGGCTTTCGTCAGTTTGTGTGCGTAGACCGTCAAGGCTTCATCTTGCACTTCACGCGCAGCCAAATAGTCTTGCAATTTTTGCTCTGAAGCCAGTACTTCAACAATTGCTTTGGCACCTTGCTGCGCCAGTTTATCATGTAAAGTAGCAGAGGTGTCTGTGGCAGTAATTGGGCATAGGGTTTTATACATCATATCGCCTGTATCTAAGCCTGCAGCCATTTTCATAATGGTAATGCCTGTTTCGGTATCACCTGTGGCAATCGCACGCTGAATCGGCGCTGCACCACGCCAACGTGGCAATAACGAACCGTGAATATTCAAGCAGCCATATTTAGGAGTATCTAAAACCACTTGCGGCAAGATTAAACCATAGGCCGCAACCACCATCACATCGGCATTCAATGCAGCCAATTCTTGTTGGGCCGCCAGACCTTCTTCAGTAGATGATTTAAAATGCAAAGGTTGATAGACAGGAAGATCGTGTTGTAGTGCCAATTGCTTCACCGCAGATGCTGTGAGTTTTTGTCCGCGTCCTGCTTTACGGTCAGGCTGGGTGTAAACCGCGACAATCTCATGGTCGGTGTTCAGGAGTGCTGCCAAAGCGCTTGCAGCAAATTCAGGCGTACCTGCAAAAACGATTTTCAATGGAAATCAACCCATAGTTTTAGATGACGCGGCAATTATAACAAATTGCAGCCCAAAGGTCGGAACAGGTTGTAATAAATCCACCTTGTTGCTGTGCTGCCTAAATTATTATGATAAAAATTAGTAATGCAAAATTTAAAAATTATTCATGAAAGTTTTGTATTGAATTCAGTATGATCAGCAAACTGCTGTGGGTTTTCGTCACTTTTTATCCATCATAAAGTCGGTAAAGCAGCAGCCTTACTACCTCAAGCTGTAGTAAAATACAAAGATTCTTAAACTGTTTTGCAGTGATACAGATCTTGCAAACAGTATTATTTCGCCAGAATGAATTTCAGATTCATTTCAGCACAACCAAGTTGGAACTTTATAATGCCTGACTATCGTTCAAAAACATCGACACACGGAAGAAATATGGCTGGTGCACGCGGCTTATGGCGTGCAACGGGTATGAAAGACGAAGATTTCGGTAAGCCGATTATTGCGGTGGTCAACTCATTTACCCAATTTGTACCTGGCCATGTGCATTTAAAAGACCTCGGTCAAATGGTGGCAGAACAAATTCAGGCAGCAGGTGGTGTTGCCAAAGAATTTAACACCATTGCTGTTGATGACGGGATTGCCATGGGCCATGACGGCATGTTGTATTCATTGCCATCACGTGACTTGATTGCCGACTCGGTAGAATACATGGTCAACGCGCACTGTGCCGATGCTATGGTCTGTATCTCCAACTGTGACAAAATTACCCCAGGGATGCTGATGGCTGCCATGCGCCTAAACATTCCAGTGGTGTTTGTATCTGGCGGCCCAATGGAAGCAGGTAAAGTCAAAATTCGTGGTAATGAACATGCGATTGACTTGATTGATGCAATGATTGTGGCGGCAGATGACAACTATACCGACGAAGAAGTCGCTGAATACGAGCGCTCAGCATGCCCAACTTGTGGTTCATGCTCAGGGATGTTCACTGCCAACTCAATGAACTGCTTAACAGAAGCCTTAGGTTTATCTCTACCTGGCAACGGCTCAATTCTAGCAACTCACGCCAACCGTAAAAAACTGTTTGATAAAGCAGGTCAGTTGATTATGGAATTGGCCAAACGCCATTATGAACAAGACGACTACAGCGTATTGCCACGTTCAATGGTTACTAAGGCATCGTATGAAAATGCCATGACACTAGACATTGCCATGGGCGGTTCAACCAACACCGTATTGCACTTATTGGCAGCTGCCAATGAAGCAGGTGTTGATTTCACCATGGATGATATTGACCGTTTATCACGCAAAGTACCTGTTTTGTGTAAAGTTGCACCTGCAAAACAAGACGTTCACATGGAGGATGTACACCGTGCAGGCGGCATCATGTCTATTTTAGGTGAGCTAGACCGTGCGGGCTTATTAGATACTTCAGTGGGCACAGTTCACGAAGCAACATTAAAAGATGCTTTAGACAAATGGGACATTATCCGTACTGAAAATGAAGAAGTGTATAGCTTCTACCGTTCTGCACCGGGCGGCGTACCAACTCAAACTGCGTTCTCACAAGACCGTTACTATTCACGTTTAGATGGTGACCGTGATAGTGGTGTAATCCGTAATGCAGAAAATGCGTTCTCTAAAGATGGTGGTTTGGCGGTACTTTACGGCAACATCGCTTTAGATGGCTGTATTGTGAAAACTGCAGGGGTAGATGATTCCATTCTAAAATTCAACGGTACGGCACGTGTTTTTGAAAGTCAGGATGCTGCAGTGGATGCGATCTTGGGCGGTAAAATTACAGCGGGTGATGTGGTGGTAATTCGCTACGAAGGCCCACGTGGTGGCCCAGGTATGCAAGAAATGTTGTATCCGACCAGCTATTTGAAATCTAAAGGTTTGGGCAAAGAATGTGCCTTACTGACTGATGGTCGTTTCTCTGGCGGTTCTTCAGGTCTTTCAATTGGTCACGTTTCTCCAGAAGCGGCTGAAGGTGGCGCAATTGGTTTGGTTGAAGATGGTGACCGTATCGAAATTGATATTCCAAACCGCAGCATTCATTTGGCAGTCGATGATGCAACCATGGCGGCACGTCGTGAAGCACAGGAAGCCAAAGGCTGGCATCCTGTAGAAGAGCGTCCACGTAAAATTTCAAAAGCCTTGAAAGCTTATGCGATGCACACTACCAGTGCGGCAAAAGGTGCGGTACGCGAAATCTAAGCACCCACTAGCGCATAAATATTAAATAAAAGAGCACTCCAAATATTGGGGTGCTTTTTTTCATGTGCATACTTGTGCCGGATGAAGCATCCAAATCACACGTGGTTTTTCTTGGGCATTTGGTTTTATATCGTGCCTGCTTTCTATACAATGAAATACAGAATAAATTAGATCCGTATGACTTGACAGATCTTGCAAGGAATCCGCTATGAGCAAACAGAATATTCGCGAACATTCAGCCGAAGTTTATGAAGGCATTGAAAATGCACCTGCACGTTCCATGATGCGCGCGGTCGGTTTTAAGGATGAAGATTTTAGCCGTCCATTCATTGGTATTGCATCGACTTGGGCCAATGTCACACCGTGTAATATGCACATTGACGGCTTGGCACGAGAAGCAGAAACAGGCGTGAATCAGGCGGGTGGTAAAGGTATTATTTTCAATACCATCACCATTTCAGACGGTATTTCTAACGGCACTGAAGGCATGAAATATTCACTGGTTTCACGTGAAATCATTGCCGACTCAATTGAAGCTGTGGTGGGGTGTCAGGCTTATGATGGTGTAATTGCCATTGGTGGCTGTGACAAAAACATGCCAGGCTGCATTATGGGACTGGCACGTTTAAACCGTCCAGGCTTGTTTGTGTATGGCGGCACTATCAAACCAGGTGCAGGACATACCGATATTATTTCGGTATTTGAAGCTGTGGGGCAGCATGCCAAAGGTGAAATTAACGAAATTCAGGTCAAGCAAATTGAAGAAGTGGCTTTGCCCGGTGCAGGCTCTTGTGGTGGGATGTACACCGCCAACTCAATGGCATCGGCCATCGAAGCCTTGGGCATGAGTTTGCCGGGTTCTTCGGCACAGGAAGCAGTATCTCAAGACAAATTGCAGGATTGCCAACGTGCAGGCGAAGCCGTTATGAATCTGTTGCGTTTGGACATTAAACCGCGTGACATTATGACCAAGTCTGCTTTTGAAAATGCCATTAAAGTGCTGATTGCTTTGGGTGGTTCAACCAATGGCGTACTGCATTTAATTGCTATGGCCCACTCAGCAGGGGTTGAACTCACGCTAGATGACTTTGTACGAATTGGTCAGGAAACACCTGTGGTGGCAGATGTACGCCCATCGGGTAAATATTTAATGTCTGAGCTGATTGCGATTGGCGGAATTCAACCGCTAATGAAACGTATGCTCGATGCAGGAATGTTAGATGGCTCGTGCTTAACCGTTACTGGTAAAACTTTGGCAGAAAACTTGGCCGATGTTGCTGACTACCCAGCCGATCAGCAGATTATTTTACCGTTTGATGCCCCAATTAAAAAAGATTCGCATTTGGTGGTGTTAAAAGGCAATTTATCGCCAACAGGGGCGGTGGCCAAAATTACAGGCAAAGAAGGTTTGTATTTTGAAGGCCCTGCACGTGTTTTTGAAGGCGAAATTGGTGCAATGCGCGGTATTTTGGATGGTGAAGTCCAAGAAGGCGAAGTGGTGGTGATTCGTGGTGAAGGCCCTAAAGGTGGCCCTGGTATGCCTGAAATGCTAAAACCAACTTCTGCCATTATTGGTAAAGGCTTAGGAAACTCAGTGGCTTTAATTACCGATGGGCGATTCTCAGGCGGCAGTCATGGTTTTGTGATTGGACATGTCACCCCAGAAGCCTATGAAGGTGGGCCAATTGGTCTGGTTAAAAATGGCGATAAAATTTCGATTAATGCCGAAACCCGTGAAATGACTTGGCATGTGTCGGAAGAAGAAATGGCCGCACGTAAAGCTGCATGGGTCAAACCAAAATCAAACTACACCCATGGTGCTTTGGCAAAATTTGCCAAACTGGCATCGGGGGCAGAGAAGGGTGCGGTTACCGATCTGAATTTAGAGGTCTAATTGATCAATTAGATGTGAATTGATATAAATCCTTGTGTAGTATTTAGGGACTAGCGCCATGGTTGTTTTTGTCCATAGACCCTAGACCACAAGGATTTTAATTGTAGAGGTTGATCTCATGTCACTGTTGCGCCGTTGGTTCGATCCGATTCGATCGAGTTGGTTTTATCAAAAACCTTCTCGGCAAGCGGTGTTGCCCACGGAACACGGACTGAGTGTGCATCTGCGTTTAGACGATGTTTACAGCTATTTGGCAGTGCAGCAACTGCCGCAGTTAGAAGACATTTTGGCAGAGGAATTAAAACCTTTAAAGGTGGTAATTTCCAGCCAAAGTGGTGATGCTCCCAATCAAATGTCGGCAGTGGAATGGCAAAACTATTGCATCAATGATGCACAGATTTTGGCCAAGCAACATCGTTTTAGTTTTCACGATACACCCGAACCACCGACTGCAGAAGCCTTGATGCAGGCCGAAGCCATTTTGCGGCATACCCCGCTACGTGGGCAGGACTTTTTGTATTTACTTGAAGATGTGTTCCACATGCTGTGGCAAAAACAGTCGGGTAAATTACGCACCTTATATGCCATGGCCAGCCGTCATCATCAGGTACAGGATTTTTCCGAACGGGTATTTGATGATGCACCTGTATTAGCCAGTTATTTTGAATTTGGTGGACGTAAATACCATGCGGTCGATGATTTATTGCGCTTAACTCGCCGTTTAAAACAACAAAAACTACTCACTGATAATCCTATTTTTTTGATTAATCACATTGAATGGCGTGAACATTTAATTAGTGATGCCGCAGAACTGAACGAAATTCAGGCGCTAGACCCAGAGCTGGATTTATATATTGCCTTGGAAGACCCGATTTCTTGGTTATTGCTGGCTTATATTAAGGAAGAATTGGCGGCCTATTATAATATTCATTTAAATGTGTATCCATTGTCCTATCATGGGCGTGACTGCTTTGACTGGGGACTAGCCACCCGATTGTCTAAACGTACCGATGTTGCGTTTACGCCGTTTTGCCGCCCGACTGAGCAGGCGACTTATCAAATGGCACAACTGTATTACAGTGCGCCTGAAGAACAGCGTGTCGATGCCATATATCGTATTTTGCAGGCGGTATGGACGAGGGGACAGGATTTATCCTTTAAAGCGCATTTTGAGCGTATGCAGCGTGAACTGGAGTTAGATCAACTGACCACAGCGGATGTGACTGAGTTGCTCAAAGAAAATGACATGTTGTGCGAGATGAAATCTCAGCCCGATTTTCCTGTGCTGGAATTGCGCATTGATGGGCAAAGTTATGTATTTAACAGCTTATATCGGGTGTGGATGATTGAAAGTATTTTCAGTAATGTGTTAGAAGAAAAGTATAAGAGTGAAATTGAAAACGAAACTGAAAGTGTAGCCCCAGCCCATGAACAATGAAAAAGTAAACTCATTACAACAAGCACGTGACAAGATTGATCAGATAGATGTGGCTTTAATTGAACTGATTGCATCACGTCAGTTTTATGTCGATCAAGCCATGCGCCATAAACAGACGGTGGAAGATGTGCAATCACCACAGCGAGTGAAAGAAGTCATTGAAAAAGTGCGTACTCTTGCGCTGCAACATGATGTTGATCCTGATATGGTTGAGCGTTTGTACCACGATATGATTCAGCACTTTATTCAACGTGAACTGAAAGAATTCCGCCCTTAAAAAGTTTTTAATGAGTTTGGCGTGATACTTCAAACTCAGCCAATCCTTTCCTTTACGCTGCAAAATTGCGGTGTCTGTATTTATTTTTAGCCTCGAAACAGTATTTTTAAAAATAATATGTTTATTTTTTCTATAGACAGCTTTTAGCGCAAAGCCTTGCCTGTCTTGGCTTTGCTGTTGCTTTTGAAAGCTATGGTAAAAAAAAGATTATGATTTTATTACATTTTTTAACATTGTAAGTTTGCATTATTCTGAAAAGTATATATATTGTATATACATCTTTTGCAAAGCAGTCTTTATTTTGGAGAGATCAGCAATGAACGAGCAAATCAAAAAAATAAAGACAGGCAAGAAAGATGGACAACTTTTAATTCGTATTAATAGTACTGAACGTGATGAATTTATTCGTTTATGTGAAGAACTTGATACTAGTGCTGCTCGTGAATTAAGAAAATTTATTCGTAGTTTTGTGAAACAACACAATGGCAACGAATAGCCTTACTAAGGAGTAATACCATGGCTAAGCAAGTTAAATCTTTGAAGCAACAAATCAAAGCACGTTTGAAAAAGATTTCAAAACATAAAGGCAAATTGAAGCAACTTAAGCAAGAGCTTAAAAAACAGAAATAAGCCAAGTAAAAGCATTATCTCTTAAAAACGGTTCATTCTAGACAGACCGTTTGAGGTAAAAAAAGACCGAACAATCACTGTTGTTCGGTCTTTTTGCATTGTTTCGGCATCTGCTTAGGTTCAAGCAGATGACCGCAAGTTCTGATTAAGAGGGATCACGCAAACTAAAGAACCAGTTCAGGAACAAGGCTGCAAAAGTTGCTGTCCCAATCCCGCCCAAGTTAAAGCTGCCCAATTGCAACGCAAAGTCACCCGTTCCTAAAATAATGGTCACGGCAGCCACCATCAGATTTTTGTTTTTAGAAAAATCGACTTTGTTTTCAATCCAGATTTTCGCGCCAGCAATGGTAATCAAACCAAATACCACAATCGAAGCGCCCGTTAAAATGGCGGTAGGAATGGTATGGATGATTGCCCCAAATTTTGGTGAAAGCCCCAGGAAAATTGCAAAGACCCCCGCCACCACAAAAATAATCGTGGAATACACGCGGGTAACAGCCATCACCCCAATGTTTTCACCATAGGTAGTCATACCCGGTGCACCGACACCACCTGCAAGGGTTGTGGCAACACCATCGGCTACAAAGGCTTTACCAATGTGTGGATCGAGGTTTTCACCAGTCATGGCACCTACTGCTTTAATGTGTCCCAAGTTCTCTGCCACCAAAATGAAGGCAATTGGGGCAATAATCAGCATGGCATTCACATCAAATACAGGCGCATGAAAGTCTGGTACGCCAAACCAAGCGGCTTGCTGAATCGGTGCGAAGTTAATTGGCGTACCCCAACCCATGACATTGGTGACTACAAAATAGATCAGATACGATATGAGCAAGCCAATCAGGAGCAAGAGGCGTTGCAGTAAACCTTTGGTAAATACGGCAATCATGCCCATACATAGCACAGTCACCAAGGCCATCCACATATTAAATGGATTGCCTGCAACCGCTTTGACTGTAACTGGGGCAAGGTTTAAACCAATGATCATTACCACGGCACCTGTCACCACAGGTGGCATCAATTTTTCAATCCAACGGGTGCCTGTAGCCATGACCAAAAAGCCAATCAGGGCATATAAAATACCGCAGGCAATAATCCCGCCTGCCGCGACCCCTATATTGGCATTTAAACCACCTGCTGCACCTGCATAGCCTGTGGCAGCAATCACTACCCCAATAAAGGCAAAGCTCGAACCTAAATAACTTGGCACGCGCCCACCTGTCATGAAAAAAAACAGAATGGTACAAATCCCTGACATTAAAATGGCAAGGTTCGGATCAAAGCCCATTAAGAAAGGTGCAAGTACCGTAGCACCAAACATGGCAAACGCGTGTTGTATCCCCAATACAACGGTTTGTGCAGGCGGTAGATACTCATTGGTCCCTACAGGACGTGCATCAATGCTGCCTTCATAAGGGCGCCATTTGGGAAACCAATTGGACATAAAGTGAGCACTCAAAAGCTAAATTGAGCACATCATACTCTTGTATTGCATAAATTTTTTAAAAATTTTGCGAGGAAACTGACCGGCTGCTTATTTTTAGGATTAAATTTTACTATGTGTTAAAAATTGCATTTAATATAAATAAGTAATTTTATTTATAAATTTAAAGAATGTATTGCTGCATTAGTGGGATGAAAACAGACTAAGAATAAATTTAATTGCACATAATTTAGGCTGGTTTTTTTGCCTCGTAACGCATGTCTTAGTCCATGTCTGCTTTCACGTTATTATGTCCACTGTGTTTGGCTTTATAAAGCATGAGCCTAAGTCATTTCTAAGAGAGAGCAGTAGCCACAAGCAGAGTACAGACTCTGCTTGTTGTGCTATTCGTAGAGGCTTAACCTGTATTGCGTAAGCCTGCTGCAATCCCTGCAATGCTTACCATGAGGGCATGATCGACAGGGGTATGTTCGGCATTCTGTTCTGCCAAATATAAACGACGACGTTTCATCAACTCTGCCTGTAGCAAATGCAGTGGCAATAAATACGGTTTACGCACCCGCATCGATTGATCTAGCACATCATTGCTGCTGAGCAATTGTGATTCGCCTTTGAGGGTCAATAAGGTGGTCACGGCATCACGCAGGCGTTGACGCAGTTGCTCACCGAGTTCTTTCAGGTCTTCGTCATCGGTCAGGTGTGACTCATAATACAATGCAATATTGCTGTCGGCTTTAGACAACACCATTTCCAACATATCAATTAAAGTCTGGAAATAAGGCCAATCGCTGAGCATTTCATCTAAAGTAGCTTTTTGTCCCTGATCAATTGTTTGATTAATTGCCGCGCCTGTCCCTAACCAAGCAGGTAGCATCAGCCGGATTTGCGTCCATGCAAACACCCACGGAATGGCACGTAGGGATTCAATTCCGCCGCTGACTTTACGTTTTGCGGGACGTGAACCGAGCGGCAACATCTGCAATTCTAGCTCTGGCGTAACGGTGCGTAAATATTTCACAAAATGGGGATTTTCACGCACAGTTTGACGGTAGACCTGTACCGAAAGTTCGGTCATGTTATGCATGAGCTCGCGCCATTCTGCCTTCGGCACAGGTGGTGGCATCAGCGTCGCTTCTAAGGTGGCAGCGGTATAGACTTCCAGATTTTGTAAGGCAACCCCTTCAAGTCCAAATTTAAAACGAATCATTTCGCCTTGTTCGGTCACGCGAATTGCACCTGAAATAGACCCTGGTGGCTGTGAGAACAGTGCTTGTTGAGTCGGTGCACCGCCACGGCTGATGGAACCACCACGACCATGAAATAAGGTTAGCTGCACAGCATGTTGCTGTGCTACCGCAGTCAGTTCTTCCTGAGCGCGGTATTGTGCCCAGTTAGCCGACATGAACCCTGCATCTTTGGCGGAGTCTGAGTAGCCAATCATGACCTCATGTTTACCCTGAATATGCTGTTTGTACCAATGCATATTAAATAGGGTATTCATGGTCTGGGCAGCCCCATCCAAGTCTTTCAGGGTTTCAAACAGCGGCACCACACGTAAAGGATGCTGAATGCCTGCTTCTTTTTGCAGTAATAACACCGCCAACACATCACTTGGATATTCCGCCATGGAAATAATATAAGCGCCCAAGCTTTCCTGCGGCTGTGCAGCCAAAGTGCGCATGGTGGCAAACACTTCTTGCACATCGGGATGTTGAATCAGGCTTTCTGCAGGTTCCTGCATGAATTTTGGCAATAATGGACGTTTGCTTTGCAGTTCTTGAAGTAAGAAGTTCTGACGCGCTTGTTCAGTCCATGTTTCAAAATTGCCTAAACCTAAATATTCGGTAATGGCAGAAATGGCTTGGCGATGACGTCCTGACTCTTGGCGAATATCCAGTTTTAGTAATTCAATACCAAAACAATTCACACGGTGTATTAAATCTAGCAATTTGCCGTTCGCAATGTCTGACAATTGACAAGCCGTCAGCGAGCGATAACACAGTAATAAAGGCTGTAACAACTCGTCTTTGTTTTTTATCACCAAGCTGTCATCAGCATCTTTGCCTTGTAATTTTGCTGCTAACCAGTCGCGGGTGGCTTTTAGGCGTTCACGGGTGTCGCGTAAATATTCACGGTACGGCTCTGCATGGGAATGTCCTAAAGCATCTAGCAATTCTGGGCTACATTGCTGAATGGAAAGTTCCCAACGCAGGTTTTCAATATCACGTAAATACAGTTCTGCTGCTTTCCAACGCGATAGCCACAATACTTCTTGGGTGACTTTATGGGTGACATTGGGGTTGCCATCGCGGTCACCGCCCATCCAAGAGGCGAAACGCACAGGCGCAACGTTCAGCGGCAGGCTTTGTCCACAGTGTTCCTGCACAATGCTGTCTAATTCACGTATGAATTTAGGCACTGCATTCCACAGGGTTTGTTCGATGGTGGTAAAGCCCCATTTGGCTTCATCGACGGGAGTTGGGCGATGTTGGCGAATTTCATCGGTTTGCCAAGCTGAGCTGATGAGCTGTTTTAAATCTGCCAAAACTGCCTGACGTTCACGTGGCGTCAGTTTTTGTTGATCCATTTTAGACAGGCAGTCATTAATATCGTCATATTTTTGAATTAGGGTACGACGGCTGACTTCAGTCGGATGCGCAGTTAAAACCAATTCAATTTTCAGTTCGCAGACTTGTTGAAAGAGTGTTTCTGCAGAAATTTGGTTGTCTTTAAACTTGATAAATAAGTGATCTAGCGGGTTTGGAGAAACGCCATTTTCATCAAATTCGCTTTGGCGACGGCTCCGCACCACATGATATTGCTCGGCAATGTTGGCAAAATTCAAAAAGTGGGTAAAGGCACGGGTGAGCGGTAAGATTTCATCATCTTCCAGACTTAAAAACAGTTGTTCGAGTTGTTTTTCAGCTTCGGCTTGTCCATCGCGCGCGCCTTTAGATAAGGCACGAATTTGTTCGACCTGATTAAACAAATCTTGTCCTGCGTGTAACTTGAGGGTTTCACCCAATAAGTTGCCAAGTAAGCGTACGTCATCGCGTAGAGGAGCATCAATTTGTTGAATCATTCGTTGTTCTCCATGTTCTGTGTTTTTCTACTCTGTTAAGACTATACCCCGATTTAGCTACAATCCAAGCGGGCTATCTACAAAAGTTGCATGGATTTTGTGCATCTGAAGTTATAGTGCCAAACGGCAGTATTTAGGAGAGAAATACAGGGCGGAGATGTGAGTCAGTTGATCATTCGTATATGTGTAAGGTGAGAGTTAGATCTCACATGGTGAGGCTGCGAAATTAGCTTGTTCAGCCATAACGCAGCATAAAAATACCAATTGCATCTTCAATAATCTTTTGAGATTGTGCAGCATCGGGCACGGCACGTACACCGAGCAAAACTTCATGGTGACGTAAACCATGCAGTAAGGAAACGATCAATTCGGTTTGCGTTTTAGGTTCATCTGCCTGAATAAACTGCAATTCTACTGCTTGGCGAAAGAAGCTTTCCCACATCGCGCGAAGTTTGGCATGTGAGGCATTGTAAAACTGCAATGCCAACGGATTTTGTTCCGAGGCCAGTTCCATCAGCAAATGTTCTAATTTAATCGCTTCAGGCATATTGACTAAGTTCAAGGACAGTTTACAGGCTTGGTATAAGGCCTGCTTAAAATTGCGATGTGCAGTCAAGTCCAAAGGTTGTGCTTTGAGCAGACTTTCACAGGTTTCTTCAATGGCACAGGAAAATAAGGTCGCTTTGTCTTGAAAGTGGTTATACACCGTTAATTTGGTCACGCCTGCTTCACGTGCAATCTGATTCATACTAGAACCATGAAAGCCCAACTTTAAAAACAAGTGTTTTGCCGACATTAAAATGCGTTGGCGTTTTTCTAAATCTTTTGGTCGTCCGACATGAATCTGCACACGCTCATCCTAATTTGCATCAGTACAACTGGAAAATGACGCTTCAGTTTTAATTAATGTACCCAGTGGTATATTAATTAAAAAACAATCAATTTAATATAGGGGGTTGCACGCACTTCATAAATGGCTTGCGCTGTAGGCTAAAACTGAGCAGATCAGGCATGAAACGAAGGGAATAGCGAGACTATTACCAAGTTTCATAAAGCAATCTGAGAAAGTTTTAGCCACAGTCCTTTGGAACAAGCATATTTTTTACTGCTATTACGTTATGAGTCAGTTACTTAGAATGACTAAGTTTCCTGCCTCATGCCTTATATCAGCTAAAAATATGCGCTGTCGCAAACATAGACGAAGTGTCAGCAAACCCTACCGTATTCTGCCCTAAAAAAAACGTTTAAATAAGAGCAAACCTGATGAACACGACTCAGAATCTCATTGCCAGCCTGATGCTGCTGTGCTGTATCACCCTAATTGGATGCAGTAAGCAAAAAAACGAGGTTGAACAGGAAGTCCCTTTGGTAATGGTAACCCAGCCTAGCAGTTTACATCTTGAGCAAAAAAGCTATGCAGGCGAGGTGCAAGCACGTCAGCAAACGGCTTTGGCATTTCGGGTTGCAGGGCAAGTTACACAGCGTTTTGTCGATGTGGGAGATCAGGTCAAAGTTGGGCAAGTCTTAGCAAAACTGGATGTGCAAGATGCCGCATTACAGCTCAATGCCGCGCGTGCGCAACTGGAAAGTGCGCAATCTGCTGCAAAAATTGCCAGTGATGAGTTACAGCGTTTTCAGCAATTATTACCCATGAATGCCGTCAGTCGCTCGCAATATGATGCAGTCAAAAACCAGTATCAACATGCTATGGCGCAGTTGAAACAGGCGCAGTCCAATTATGCAGTTAGCAGCAATCAAACCGACTATAACCAGTTACGTGCCACAAAAAATGGTGTGATTACTGAACGCAATATTGAAGTTGGGCAGGTTTTAGCGGCAGGGCAGGTCGCTTATCAATTGGCGATTGATGGAGAACGTGAAGTCGTGATTGGGGTGCCCGAACAAGCAGTGGCTGATATTCGGGTCGGGCAAGAGGCAACGGTCAGTTTATGGTCACAACCTGATAGCCGTTTTACAGGTAAGGTTCGCGAAATTTCCCCTGCGGCAGATCAGTCGCGTACTTTTAAAGTCAAAGTGGCTTTACGCGAAGGCAATGCACAGATTCAATTGGGGCAAAGTGCGCGGGTATTTCTGACTCGCCAAGCCAATCAGGGTTTATATGTACCTTTATCAAGCGTATCGGCAACGGGGCAACAAGCTTTTGTTTTGGTTTTGCAGCCTGATTCAACCGTGCGCCAAGTTCCTGTTACCTTGGGCGCTTATGGACGGGATAGTGTGCCTGTACTCAGTGGCTTGCAGCCGCAAGATTATGTGGTGATGGGTGGGGTACATTTACTGCGTGATCGACAAAAAATCCGCCCAATTAACCGTGACAATCAAGCTGTACAGGCGGTCAATCCAACCGCTCAGGCAGCTTCTGCGGCCACACAGACGGAGCGTTAAAATATGAATTTTAACTTATCCGAATGGGCGTTAAAAAATAAGGGTTTAGTGGTCTACTTGATGCTGTTGTTGGGCATTGTCGGGATTTTTTCCTACTCTAAACTGGCACAAAGTGAAGATCCGCCGTTTACCTTTAAAGTGATGGTGATTCAAACCTATTGGCCAGGAGCGAGTGCCAAAGAGGTATC
Organism: Acinetobacter seohaensis; assembly: GCF_056431365.1. Lineage (NCBI taxonomy): Bacteria > Pseudomonadati > Pseudomonadota > Gammaproteobacteria > Moraxellales > Moraxellaceae > Acinetobacter > Acinetobacter seohaensis. Next base: position 26,167 of record NZ_JBWKMK010000141.1, on the reverse strand, counting down.
CTTACAAGTCACTGACCGTATTGAAAAAGAATTGATGAGCACGGGCGATTATGAACGCATCATGGCCTATTCGCGTCCGGGCGAGTCCATGGTGACTTTTATTGCCAAAGATTCCATGCGTTCCAGCCAAATTCCAGATGTCTGGTATAAGGTGCGTAAAAAGGTCAATGACATTCGCCATGAATTGCCACAAGGGGTACAAGGCCCATTTTTTAATGATGAATTTGGCGACACTTTTGGCAATATTTATGTGCTGACAGGCGCAGACTATGACTATGCCACGCTCAAAGAATATGCCGACCGTTTGCAGCTACAATTACAGCGGGTCAAAGATGTAGCCAAAGTTAATTTGGTGGGTTTACAAGATCAAAAAATATGGATTGAGTTATCTAACACCAAAGCCGCGCAACTCGGTATTCCTGTTACCGCGATTCAGCAAGCCTTACAACAACAAAACAGCATGGCAAGCGCAGGTTTTTTTGAAACCCATTCAGACCGTATTCAGGTACGTGTCAGCGGTGCGTTGCACAGTGTTGATGAGCTAAAACAAATGCCGCTGTTGGTGAATGGCACCACCATTCAACTGGGCGATGTTGCCGAGGTCTATCGTGGGTTTAGCGAACCTGCTCAACCGCGTATGCGCTTTATGGGTGAAAACGGCATTGGCATTGCGGTGTCGATGCGTAAAGGCGGTGATATTCTGGCTTTGGGTGAAAATCTGGAAACTGAATTTGCCCGTTTGCAAAAGACCTTGCCTTTGGGCATGCAACTGCAAAAAGTTTCTGATCAGCCTGTTGCGGTAAAACACAGCGTCAATGAATTTATGAAAGTGTTGGCTGAGGCGGTGATTATCGTGCTCTTGGTCAGCTTCTTTTCACTGGGTTTTCGCACGGGCTTGGTGGTGGCATTTTCCATTCCACTGGTCTTGGCGATGACTTTTGCAGGTATGCATTTGTTTGATGTCGGGCTGCACAAAATTTCACTCGGTGCGCTTATTCTAGCGCTCGGATTATTGGTGGATGACGCCATTATCGCCATTGAAATGATGGCAATTAAGATGGAGCAGGGCTATAGCCGCTTGCAAGCCGCAGGTCATGCGTGGCGTACCACTGCTTTCCCTATGCTGACAGGGACATTGATTACCGCGGCAGGTTTTTTACCCATTGCCACAGCAGCCTCAAGTACAGGGGAATATACCCGTTCAATTTTCCAAGTGGTCACCATAGCTTTGGTGGTGTCCTGGTTTGCTGCCGTGCTATTCGTGCCGTATCTGGGCGATAAATTATTGCCAGATTTTCAGCGTCATGCACAGCGAGCGCCGTGGTATCAACGTCTTTGGGCGCGTGTACGCAAACAAGCTGAACCGCAGCCTGTGCTACAGCACGCAGGTGAATTACACGACCCATATCAAACCCGCTTTTATCAAGTGTTTCGAGGTTGGGTCAATACCTGTGTGCGCTATCGTAAAACCGTCATTGCAGCGACCGTGGCCATTTTTGTCCTATCCATTGCCATGTTTAAATTGGTACCGCAGCAATTCTTTCCGCCTTCCAATCGGGCAGAAATTTTAGTCGATTTAAAACTTGAAGAGGGTGCATCCTTAACAGCCACAGAAGCAGCCGTTAAAAAAGTTGAAAAATTTTTAGCACAACAACAAGGTATCGACAATTATGTAGCCTATGTCGGCACAGGTTCACCGCGTTTCTATTTGCCTTTAGATCAGCAATTACCGCAGGCCAGTTTTGCCCAATTTGTGGTATTGGCATCGTCTTTAGAAGACCGCAATGAAATTCGCCGTAATTTATCTGAACAAATTCGCTTGTTATTGCCAGAGGTGCGTACTCGCGTGTCATTATTGGAAAATGGCCCACCAGTGGGTTATCCATTGCAATTCCGCGTGTCAGGAGAAGACTTGGCACAAGTGCGACAATGGGCACAGCAAGTCGCAGCCACCATCAGTGCCAATCCAAACAGTACCAATGTGCATTTAGATTGGGGTGAGCCGAGCAAAGTCATTCAATTGCAGATTGATCAAGACCGTGCCCGTCAAATGGGGGTGTCGAGTCTGGATTTAGCTAACTTCCTTAATAGCTCTATCAGTGGCGCCGCAATCAACCAGTATCGTGAAAAACGTGAACTGATTGAAATCCGTTTACGTGGTGATCAAACCGAGCGCCTAGATGTCGCATCTTTAAGCAGTTTGGCTATACCGACTTCACGTGGAACATCGGTGCCGTTGGCGCAAATTGCACAAATTGAATACCGTTTTGAAGAAGGCTTAATTTGGCATCGTAACCGCTTGCCGACCATTACCGTACGTGGTGATATTCGTAGCAATTTGCAACCTGCAACGGTGGTGGCAGAACTGTCTGAACCGATGGCAGCCTTGCGTGAAAAATTGCCAAATGGCTATTTAATTGAAGTGGGCGGTACAGTTGAAGAGTCGGCACGTGGGCAAAAGTCAGTCAATGCAGGCATGCCATTTTTCCTTGCAGTGGTGATGACCTTGTTAATGATTCAGCTGCGTAGCATGTCTCGTGCATTCATCGTATTTTTGACTGCACCGCTCGGCATTATTGGCGTGGTATTGTTTCTGTTGCTGTTTAACAAACCCTTTGGTTTTGTGGCGATGCTCGGCACCATTGCCTTATCGGGCATGATCATGCGCAATTCTTTGATTTTAATTGATCAGATTGAGCAGGATATTCGGGCTGGGGAATCGCAGTGGGACGCGATTATTAACGCTACGGTGCGCCGTTGTCGTCCAATTGTACTGACCGCTTTGGCGGCAGTATTGGCCATGATTCCACTTTCTCGCAGTATTTTCTTTGGCCCGATGGCTGTGGCGATTATGGGCGGATTAATTGTCGCGACCTTATTAACCCTGTTCTTTTTACCTGCATTATATGCACAGTGGTTTAAAGTGAAAAAAAATCCACATAATCTGTAAAAGTGACATAATAACGGGTGCGAAACTTGGAAAATTTCAATATAGTAGCACCTTATATTTTTCAGCCTTTGCATACGTCACAGCATGCGCCAGATTAAAAAATAAAGCATGGCACAGATGGGGTTAAATCACATTATGAAGCAAGATAACTTGTTAAAGTTTCGCCGTTCGGTTGCGATCTCTTACGTGTTTATGTTTTTTGCTTTATTTACTGTGGTGAGTGGTGCATTGGCGTATTGGTATGCACGAAAAGTGATTGTGGTCGATAGCACTGAAGTCTGGTTACAGGCACAGGCTTTATGGATCATGCGTAATGTGGTGATTTACAGTGTGTTGGCATTGTTTGCTGCATTGTGGTTTATTCCATTGGCCTTCTTTCCTTGGGATGCCTTTTTATGGGTCAAAGCCTGCACCGTAGCAGGTGTGGTCTTTGCCGTGATTGCCTTCTTGTTTTTAATCAATGCTTGGATTAAAGGGCTATCCAAATTTTTGAAAAATAAAGCCGTGTTCTAATGGTTTGAACTTCATCTAAAGTACTTCAGCTAAAATTTTTAGCAGCTTTCCCTTGTAAAACTCAGTTTGACCCCAATTTCAGACTTCAGTTAAGTTTTAAATAGAATTCCGTGAGGAGCATCGCCAGACATGGCTAAACGTGATTATTATGAGGTTTTGGGCGTCTCTAAAACCGCTAGTGATGATGAAATTAAAAAAGCCTACCGTAAGTTGGCGATGAAATATCATCCAGACCGTAACCCGGACAATCCTGAAGCTGAAGAGAAGTTTAAAGAAGCTTCAGAAGCGTATGAAGTTCTGTCAGACAGCGAAAAACGCAGCATGTACGACCGTATGGGCCATCAAGCCTTTGAAGGTGGTATGGGCGGTGGTGCTGGCGGCTTCGGTGGTTTCAGTGCGGAAGATATTTTCAGCCAGTTTGGGGATATTTTCGGTGGAGCCTTTGGTGGGGGGGGGCGTGGCCAGCAACGTCAACGCCGTGGTTCAGACTTACGCTATGTGATGGAATTGACGCTTGAAGAAGCAGTCAAAGGCGTTAAGAAAACCATCACCTTTACAGCACCTGCGCCATGTGAAGCTTGTGATGGTAAAGGCTCGGAAAATCCAAATGATGTTGAAACCTGTCCAACCTGTCATGGTGCGGGTCAAGTACGCATGCAGCAAGGTTTCTTCTCGGTACAGCAAACCTGTAGCACTTGTCGTGGTCAGGGCAAAATTATCAAGAACCCATGTAAAAAATGTCATGGTTCGGGTGTGTCAGACCGTCAACAAACTCTTGAAGTGACCATTCCTGCAGGGGTGGACAATGGCGACCGCGTACGCTTAACAGGTAAAGGTGAAGCCATTCGTGATGGTCAATCGGGAGATTTATACGTAGAAGTAGTGGTGCGCGAGCATGAAATCTTCCAGCGTGATGGTGCCGACCTATATATGGATGTACCTGTCAGCATTGCCGATGCTGCTTTAGGTAAGGAAATTGAAATTCCGACTCTAGATGGTCGCGTGAGTCTGAAAGTGCCTGAGGGAACACAGACGGGTAAATTGTTCCGTTTGCGTGGTAAAGGGGTAAAACCTGTGCGTACCAGTATGCAGGGCGATTTACTCTGCCGTATTGTGGTGGAAACACCTGTGAATTTAACGGCACGTCAGCGTGAATTGTTAAAAGAGTTGCAGACGACGATGGAAGGTGAGGGCAGTCAGTCATCACCAAAGAAAAAGTCTTTCTTTGATCGTTTGTTTGATTAAGGAAACCTAGGTTAGGTATGTCAAAGCACGACCTCATCTAAACTCAAAAACAAAGGCGATCTTGAAGATCGCCTTTGTTGTATCTGCTGCACGCTTATTCGACTTCAGGTACATCAATCTCTAAAACATCCACCATTTCAGTCGTTGCTGTTTTAACGACAGTTTGTGGTTGAGCGCTTGCAACAACCCCATGTTCTGCTGCTGTTTCTTCTAGTTCAGGTGCATCGACTTCAACAGCAAGAGGTTCTTGTAGCGTCACGCTAATACGGACTTTAGACAGGCTTTCAAGCGTATCACCTTCTTGAAGTGCAGGCTCTGCAAATACGGATGCTGTGCTCATGCCCAACAATAATGCCAATACAATTTTCTTCGAATGCATGTAAATCCCCTTTAATTTTTGCAGTTGTTATCATTCGTGCAGGCTAGTCTGCGCATACAAGTTTGCAAATTTGTGAAATAAAAATAAAAAATGAGCATTTTCAGATAAATTTTTAGCATCGCTTTGATAAAAGTTTGCCAGTGGCATTTAAAGTGATCTTTAGCATACTGTCACAGTTGCTTTCCGATAAAAATAAACCCAGAAACTTGGCTGACAAACTTAGTCTAGGCAGCGAGTTTTGATATAGTAAGCACAATTTAGAATCTATTTTAGGAATATGCTATGTCAGCAACTCCACGCATTGGTGTATTAGGCGCAGGCGGCCGCATGGGACGCATCTTAATTCAAGCTGTTCAAGAAGCAGGCTACCAATTGGCTGCCGCAGTAGAGCGTCCAGAAAGCAGTTTATTGGGTGCAGATGCAGGAGAGTTGGCAGGTGTAGGTACACTGGGCGTGAAAGTGGTGGGTAGCCTAGAGCAAGTATTAGCTGACTGCGATGTCGTGATCGACTTTACCGCACCAGCCGCCACAGCACAGCACTTAAAGCTTTGTCGTGAAGCAGGCGTGGCGATTGTGATTGGCACCACAGGCATGAATGATGAACAAAAAGCACTCTTAGAAGAATCGGCTCAACAGACCCCAGTGGTGTATGCCGCCAACTATTCAGTTGGGGTAAACGTATCTATTAAACTGCTGGAGTTGGCAGCCAAAGTCTTTGGTGATAGTGTAGATATTGAAGTGATTGAAGCGCATCATCGTCATAAAGTCGATGCACCATCAGGCACGGCATTGATGATGGGCGAGGCCATTGCAGCAACCTTAGGTCGTGATTTAAAACATGATGCTGTTTACTGCCGCGAAGGACACACAGGGCCACGTGAACGTAAAAGTATTGGTTTCCAAACCATTCGTGGTGGCGACATTGTGGGTGAACATACTGCGATGTTTATTGCCGATGGCGAGCGTGTGGAAATTACCCACAAAGCCACCAACCGCATGAACTTTGCTGCAGGTGCTGTGCGTGCTGCAGCGTGGGTGGTGGGACGCGAAGCGCGTAAATACGATATGAAAGATGTTCTTGGATTTAACGATATTCAGGTTTAAAAATTGCGCAGGAATCCGAAATAGATAAAAATGACTTGAACAATTTTCAATCTGCCGCTAAAAATAGGGTCTGATGTCATGGATGATGACGCATCAGACCCCACATAAAACTAAAATAAGATGCAAAATAAAATGAAAAAATCTCTGTTGATGCTTGGGTTAAGCACCTGTATTTGTGCGGCCTCTGCACAAAATATTGAACATGCCAAACTGAGCATACATAAAAACAATATTAAAGTCTGGACCTTTCAACAGCAGTCTAGCCCGGTGTTTGTGTATAAGGCCGAAACCACCTTCAATGTACCTTTAGAAAAAGCTGCTGCCTTAATTTTAGATGTTGATCATGCCGTGAAATGGGTGCCTTATGTGGGCAGTGTCAAAGTTTTGTCACGCGATGACCAAAAAGGTGAGTTCTTACTATATATGGTGCTGGATTTTCCTTTTCCGCTAAAAGATCGTGATTTAGTGGTCAAAGGTAAAATGAGTAAAGATGCACAAGGTATTATCAGTATTCAAAATAAAGCCATTGAGGGGGGCTATCCCTTGAACCCAGATTATGTGCGTATTCAAGATTACGAAGGCGACTGGACCTTTCAAAAACTGGGCAATCAAAAAGTCAAAGTCAGTACCTATGGCTATGCTAACCCTGAGGGCTCGATTCCTTTAAGTTTTGTGAATATGTTTGTGCAGCAGCAACCGTATCAAATGCTGCAAAAAATGAAAATTGAATTAAGCAAAAGCCGTAGTTATAAGGCGTTGCCTGAAATTTTGCGTTAAATGGTTGAGTTACGCTGAATTTTTAATCTTAGAAAAATGGATGAAATCGGTGTCGATCTCATCCACGAAGTATTTCGGTCTAGCGGGTAGATTTAATATGAAAACAGCCCTTTTTCTAAAGGAAATTCAATGCCAATCGATGCACCGCCATCATTGCCATGGGCATCTGAATCGCTGATCCAACCATTCAGTTTAAGTGGAATATCTGGGCGTAAATAGTGTGTCCAAGTCAAATCCAAAGCTTTTAACTGGTCTTTTTCTGGGAAAGCATAATTCGTATTTCGATTGGATTCATTCAATTTGGCAAACAACATACGTGCATTCACGCGGTTCATACGATCAAAACGAATATCCCCACCGACTGAAATCATTTGTCCATCACCACCCATGGCATGCGCTAAAGGGTAGCCATGTTGATAAAAACCACCTTTATAGACACTGTGATTATAAGTAATGCCTTGTGCTTTACCATTGGTACGGGTATCTGCCCATTCGGTATAGAGTTGGAACGGCATATTTTGATAGCTTGATGAATAATCTACCCCAGCCAGATACATTTTTTTAGCGGGTAAGCCACCTGCTTCATCTTCACCTGCATATTGTGCATAGATTCCCATTGGAACTTGTACCAAGGGCTGTAGGTTCAAACGTGCATCAAATCCTGCCACTTGGTTAGAGGGATTGGTGGTATCACCATACACATTATCTTTACCAATAACCGCATCCCAGAGTGAATCAAAACTTTCAGGTCGACCTTCACCACCCCATTGGATTGCACGTGATGCCCCAAGTTCTAAATAATGCAGTGGTTGTGCTGTAACACGTAAACCTATCAGTTTTGCATCGGGCACAGTATCGTAATCATGCAATTGACCTGCAAAAGCTTGGTATTGCCATGGACCAATCCATGATAACCATTTGTTGCTGAAAGCTTGTTGTTCGGCACGTTGCATAGTTACGCCGTAAACTGGGCGGCTGGCATCACCACGAATTAAACTGCCGTCATGGGCAGGCCCCCAGTAGGTTGGAATTTGCCCTGCAATGAGCCATTGATTCCAAAGCTTGGCTGCAATATAGGAACCTTCAACATTGACATCTTGATCGTTATCAATTTGTGGGTCTTTTTCTGCATTGACCCGAATTTTAGCATCCCAGTGTTGATTGCCTGCATTGAGTTCCAAGCCTGCTTGATATTGCGCTTTTTGTTGGTCGCCAAAGGCTTGTGGAATATTCTTTTGATCTGTTTCTGCAAAAAGCGAGGCTTTGAGTAGTTGGTTATTGGCATTTAAATGTGCCACCACTGCATCTATGACTTTTTGTTGATTGTTGTTGCTGACATTGGCTTGAGAAAGTGCACGTTGAATTTCATCACCACTCATAGGCCAAGTTGACGTACTAATTTGAATGACGCCTTGCTGATTTAGCCAGTTTAAATCGGTACGTAAGTTTTGGTCATTTAAGACAATGCCTTGGGCAAAGGTTAAGGATGAGCTTAATGCCAGTGTCGCCAACAGCGCTTTGGGTGGAAACATTCTTATATATTCTCAGCGTTTATAAACTGTAACCAAGATAGGTTTTTGAGTGGATTTTTGCAATGTGAATTGTTGAGTATTGTTGTAAATTTCAGAAGAAAGTTCTTCTGTAAACGGTGGAGGCTAGCACTAGTAAGGGCTTTGTAATAAATGCTCCCACCCTTTTTAAAGGGAGGCTAGGAGGGATTATCAGCGTGTTGACTTAAAATCACATTTTCAATCGTTTGGACGACTGCATCGAGTTCATGCAAAATTTGTAAATTGTTAAATCTTAACACCGTTAAATTTAACTGTGTTAAAGCCTGATCACGTAATAAATCATACTTTAAGCCTTTTTCGTTCAAATGTTGGCTGCCATCGCATTCAATAATTAAACTTGCCGCAGGACAGTAAAAATCTACAATAAAATTCAGAATAGGCTTTTGCCGATAAAACTGTAAGCCCAAGATTTGTTTTTGACGCAGTCGTAACCAGAGTTTTTGTTCTGCTTCGATCATATTGTTTCTTAACTGTCGTGAGTTATGTTTTAAATTTTTGTTATAGGGTTGCATGGTTTTTATTCTTTGTTTTAAAAAGTGGTTTATTTTTTAATTAGCTTTCTTGCGACATACATGGCTCATCTTTTTAGATTTTTTTTATCCCCCTCAATCCCCCTTTGATAAAGGGGGAGGTTAGCACGAGCATATAGCTCACCTTTTTCAAAGGGGAGGTTAGCACAAGCAGAGGCTTTGTAATGAAACATTCCTCCCTTTTTTAAAGGGAGGTTAGGAGGGATTTTAACGTTGGTGGCTTTTGCTATATATAGCTCACCTTTGACTAAGGGGAAAGCCTAGCGCCGGCAAAAAGGGTAGATTGAATAAATCAATCCTCATCCTTATTGGCTTTATAGGCATAAGCATAGTTATAACCATAGCCATAACCGCCCGCTTCACGTTGAATATCATTCAAAATAAAGCCGTTGACTTTCACGCCAGCCTGTTCAAAGCGGTTAACAGTCAGTTCAAGCTCTTTCATTTGAGTTTTGCCATAACGTGCCACAACCAAATTCACACCTGCATATTGTGAAATAATAATCCCATCGGTTACCGCAAGGACTGGTGGGGTATCAATCAGAATATGGTCAAACTGACTAGACAAGTGCGTGAGCATGTCTGCAAATTTTTGCGTACTTAACAACTCTGACGGATTGGCAGGACTTTTACCACGGCTGATGAAGCTTAAATTTTCAACTTCAGTATTGCGCACAACACTGCCTAACTCTTGTTGACCATTCAGGTATTCGGTTAAGCCAGGCTTAGGGTCGTGATTAAAGTATTTGTGCATATAACCACGACGTAAATCGGCATCAATCAATAATACGCGCTTATCACTTTGCGCCAAAATGGTAGCTAAGTTGGTTGAAATAAATGATTTACCCAACTCTGGTGCAGGACCAGAAATCATAATGATATTGTTTTTGGCATTACCTAAGGCAAAGTGAATGGCAGTACGCATGCTGCGCAGGCTTTCAATGGCAATATCATCACTGTTTTTAACTGCAAGAATAGGAATATTCTTTTTCTTTTTCAGAATATTAATACGACTTTCTTGTACAGGCGAACGTGGCACAGTGGCATAAACCGGTAAATCCAGTTCATTTTCAATCTGGTTCGAGTCTTTAATACCTGAACGCAACATATTACGCAGTAATGCCAACAATGTGCCTAGAAAACCACCCAAGAAAACGGACAAAATTAAAATTTGTAATTTCTTTGGTTTAATTGGCTCAATTGGTTCTACAGCGGTATCGACAATACGCACATTACCAATTTCACCTGCTTTAGCAATACGTAGTTGTTGGTAAGAGTTAAGCAAGCCTGTATACAGTTGTTGTTTCACCTCAACTTCACGGAACAGTTGTAAATATTGGCGTTGTAGTTCAGGTAAGCGTTTAAGTGTTCCGTCTAATTCAGCAATTCGTTTGTTAATCGCACCCAATTGCGCATTCATTTGCTGCATGACAGGGTGTTCATTGGTGTATTTGGCAGCAGCTTCAGCCACTTGTTGCTCTAACTGCGCTTTTTGGGTTTCCAAAGTAATACTTTGGGTTAAGTACAACTCAGATTCTTTGGTGACATCTACCGTATTAAACTGTTGGCGGAAACGGTTAAATTCACGTTCTGCCACATCTAATTGTTGTTTCAGTTCTGGGAGTTGGTCTTCCAAAAACTTTAAGGTCTGTGCCGTTTCTGCAGTACGACGCTCAATATTTTGTTGGCTATACGCCGCTAAAATGGCATTTAGTACTTGGGTAATGTGTTGTTTGTCTGACCCTTGGTAATTCAGTCCCAATACACCTGTCAATTTACCTTTTTCTGCCACAGAGTAGTTGGCAGTTAAGGTTTTCATGGCAGCAGGTAAGCTTTGTTTTTGGATGTTATAGGCAGCGTCAAAGCTGTCTTGACTAAAAATGGCAACTTTCCAAACCCCAAATTCAGACTGTAATTGACTGACTTGGTTTAAAGGCGCTGAAAAAACTACTTGTTCGGTTGCTGCATCCGTCAGGCTGTATTTGCCTTGTGAAAATTTGAGGATTAAGTTTTTATCTTGAAAGTATTGCGGAATATCGAACTGGCGAATATCAAAACTTTTTTGATTGTCTTTAAATAGCACCGATTGCGCTGAATACTCACTGTTATATTCATGCTTGGCCAATAAACGGTTCCAGAAACTATCTTCTGTACCCGAAACGCGAATATTTAAATTCAAATGATTAATCACGTTACCCAACACCAAACGTGATTTTAAAATCTCAATTTCAGCTTGTGCAGGCGATTTCTGCTCAATCATATTGGACAAATCACCCAATAGCGCTGCAGAGGCCCCTTTACTATCTTCGACCTGTACTAAGGCATCTACTGCATAGGTGTCTGGTGTGGTTCTTAAATACAGTAAAGCGCAGACTACACTGAGTAGAACGCAAAGAATAATCAGTTTCCATTGTGCGATTAAAGAAAAAAATAATTCCTTTAAATCAATGGTGTCTTCGGTGTTGGCGGTTTGGCTCATAGTTTAAATATCAAAAAAGTAGAATATCAAAAAATCTAGAACAGCAAGAAACTAGATATATTTTTTCCAGTCGGCAATGCAGGTTTGAATTAATGTGCAGGTTTCATCAAATACGGCCTGATCGTGCTGATATGGGTCAGCAACATTTTTACTTTGCCAGTGCCCCAATCTAAAGGTTTTGCCTTTAGCAAAGGGCCAAGTTTGTTCCACATGCTTTTGCTGATTTTGGCTCATGACTAAAATTAAATCGGCTTTTTTAATCAGCTCTGCATTGAGTTTTTTTGCTACGTGTGGACTCATGTCGATGCCGTGACGTTGCATACATAAACTGGCTTTGTCATCGGCTGCATGACCAACTAAACCTGAAATACCTGCAGATTCAATATGCAAGTGTGGATATTGCTCTTTTAAAAAGTATTCTGCCATGGGGCTACGGCAAATATTGCCGATACATACCACCAAAATGTTATTAATTTTCATTAGTTCCCCAAACGATCTAGGTTATATAAAGCATTTGAGAATGGAATAATTTGGTTAACCACACGTTGCCAGCGTGCCAAGCCTGATGCATCGACATAGACAATATCATTGCTGCGCATTTTAAACTGATTGGCTAAGCCAAAGTCGGCAATGCTAGTTAAATCCATGTGATAGACTTCGGTATGTGCTGCATTGGGCTGACTGCGTACCACATAAATTTTACTACGGCTTGCAGACAGTGGGTTTAAGCCCAGACTTTCACCCAATACATCGCTTAAGCTCATGCCTTGATCACGCATAGGTAAGGATTGGTTTTTACCCGATTCACCCATTACATAAATTTTTTGGTTTTCACGGTTATTGACATATAAGGTGTCATTCGGCTGAATGAGTAAGTTGTGCAATGACAGCCCCGCTTTTTCCAACTCTACCGTATTGAGTTGATAAGTACGCCCCTGACGGACTAAAGTCATTGAGGCATTGTCACCTTGTTGAGCATTGACCCCGCCTGCCATACCTAAAGCGGTATATACACTGATCGGTTGATCATTTAAATAGAACTGCCCACCTTTCATAACATTGCCTTGTACCGAGTATCGCTGTCCTTGGTAAGACAACACCCGCACAATCACATCTGGCGTTTTTAAATAACGCGCTAATTGTCCGCGTAACTCGCGGTTCACTTGGGCTAAAGATTTACCTGCGGCTTTATAACGCCCGATAATAGGAAATTGAATATAACCCTGTGAGTCAATTTGATAACCATTTGACTCTGCCGACTTTTCACTGCTTACACTACTTGTGGGTGGGGTAATTTCAGGATATGCCCATAAATAAATAGAGAGAATATCACCTGAACTTAAGGTGTATTGACGCTGCCGTGTATTAAATAAATGCGCATAATCCTGCTGAATATTGTGTACTGCAGGTTGCACTGCGAGCATTGAGTCTTGCGTGAGTTTAATCACATTGACTGCTGTACCCAAGTCGGTGGTGTAAACCCCTTCGCGAGGTAAGTCGTAGGTTTGTAAACCAGAGGTGACAGCGCACCCCGTAGTGGCAATGCCACATGCCAATAAAACAGCCAGTTGAAAGTGTCGCACGCGAGATTCCATTATTAATTTTTTAAAATCTTTTAAATAAATTGCTGTCATTTTACCGAACTTGTAAAATAGGTACATAGCAATTTGTAATCAATTTGCATATTCTGTCAAATCTTTTGCAAAGGAAATGATTAAATCCACAAATTGTGGATTTAATCTAAATTTTAAAAGTTGAATATTCACAAAAACTATACACTGTGATCTGTTTCAAGTAATTTGAGCACAAATCATAATAGAAATTTCATGAATTTCTGCTAGTATCCCTGCCGAAAGATCCACTCTTCATAAAATACAGATATAAATTTAAAGGCGCTCAAATGCTACAGCTCTCAGACCTAAAAATTGCCATTATTGGTTTAGGCTATGTCGGTTTACCCTTAGCGGTTGAATTTGGCAAGCAGCTGCCTGTTGTGGGTTTTGATATTCAGCAAAAACGTATACAAGAATTACAAAGTGGGCAAGATCACACTTTAGAAGTGTCTCCAGAAGAACTTAAACAAGCAACACAACTGACTTATTCCGCTAATTTAGATGATTTGAATAGCTGCAATTTTTTTATTGTGACTGTTCCAACGCCAATTGATGAATTTAAACAACCTGATTTAACCCCACTTATTAAAGCGTCTACCAGTATTGGAAAAGTACTCAAAAAAGGCGATGTAGTGGTGTATGAGTCTACGGTATACCCAGGTGCTACAGAAGAAGCTTGTATTCCAGTTTTGGAACAAGTCTCAGGCTTAAAATTTAATCAGGATTTTTTTGCAGGCTATAGTCCAGAACGGATTAACCCAGGCGATAAGCTGCACCGTGTGACCAATATTTTAAAAGTAACATCGGGTTCTACCCCAGAAGTTGCAGACTTTGTCGATGCAGTCTATCAACTGATTGTGACTGCAGGTACACATAAAGCACCGAGTATAAAAGTGGCTGAAGCAGCTAAGGTCATTGAAAATACCCAGCGTGATGTGAATATTGCTTTAATTAATGAATTGGCTGTTATTTTTAATAAGTTGGGTATAGATACTGAAGCGGTTTTACAGGCTGCGGGAACCAAGTGGAATTTTTTACCTTTCCGTCCAGGTTTAGTCGGTGGGCACTGTATTGGGGTAGACCCGTATTATTTAACCCATAAAGCACAGTCTTTAGGCTTGCATCCAGAAATTATTTTAGCAGCACGTCGTTTAAATGACCGTATGGGTGAATATGTTGCAACACAATTGATTAAAGAAATGGTTAAGCAGCGTATACAAGTGGTGGGTTCAAAAATTTTAGTGATGGGCTTGAGTTTTAAAGAAAACTGTCCAGATATTCGCAACACAAAAATTATTGATATGGTTCAGGCTTTAAAAGAGTATGAGCTGGATTTAGATATTTATGACCCGTGGGTGGACCCAAAAGAAGTGGAGCATGAATATGGTTTGGCTCCAATCAGTGCATTGCAGAATAATGAATATGACGCGGTTATTTTAGCAGTTGCTCATGATCAGTTTAAACAAATGACAGCGGCAGAAATACATGCTTTGGGTAAAGCTAAGCACGTACTTTATGATTTAAAATATGCATTAGATAAGCAAGATAGTTCAATTCGGTTATAGGGTAGTATAGTGAAAAAGAAAGTATTGCTGGTCTTTGGTACACGACCAGAAGCAATTAAAATGGCGCCATTGGCATTACAATTAAAACAACAAGAAGGCAGTTTTGAAACTAAAGTGTGCGTAACAGGTCAGCATAGACAAATGCTAGATCAGGTACTGGAACTTTTTAACTTAACACCAGATTTTGATCTAAATTTAATGAAGCCAGGACAAACCTTGTCTGACATTACTTCTGGTGTATTGAAAGGCTTAGAGCAAGTTTTTGCTGAATGGACACCAGATGTTGTGTTAGTGCATGGCGATACTGCCACAACTTTTGCCGCCTCTTTAGCTGCGTATTATCATAAAATTACGGTTGGTCATGTAGAAGCAGGTTTGCGTACGGGCGATATTTATTCACCTTGGCCTGAAGAAGCAAATCGTAAACTTACAGGCGCGTTAACCACTTATCATTTCGCGCCGACTCAGTCTTCTTATAATAATTTAATTAAAGAAAATATAGACCCGAAAAATATTACCATCACAGGCAATACGGTGATTGATGCTTTGCTTACTGTAAAAGAAAAGGTTGAAACAGATCGGGCGGTTATTGCTCAGTTTGAGCAGCAATTTAACTTTTTAGATTCGACAAAAAAACTAATTTTGGTGACTGGTCACCGCCGAGAAAACTTTGGTCAGGGCTTTTTAAATATTTGTACAGCATTGGCAAATATTGCAAAACAGTATCCTGATGTGCAAATTGTATATCCTGTCCACTTAAACCCAAATGTACAAAAGCCTGTGAATGAATTGCTATCGGGCATTTCTAATATTTATTTAATCGCACCGCAAGACTACTTACCTTTTGTGTATTTAATGAACCGCAGTTATTTGATTTTAACCGACTCTGGCGGTATTCAGGAAGAAGCCCCTTCTTTGGGTAAACCAGTATTGGTGATGAGAGATACAACCGAGCGCCCAGAAGCGGTAGAGGCGGGTACAGTCAAACTTGTAGGCACCGATGCAGCACTGATACAACAGTCTGTGATTGAGCTATTAGAAAATACAGACTTGTATCAAACGATGGCGGCAGCGCACAACCCGTATGGTGATGGTACCGCGAGTCAACAAATTATTCGTGCTTTAAATAAATAAATTGAGTAAAAAATGCAGAAGTTCAAACATATTTGTGTTATTGGTTTAGGTTATATTGGTTTGCCAACAGCGGCCACCTTTGCTGCACATGGGGTAAAAGTTACAGGTGTAGATGTTAACCTGCATGCGGTAGATTTAATTAATCAGGGCAAGGTTCATATTGTAGAACCAGATTTAGATGCTTTAGTGCGTGATGTGGTTGCACAACAAAAGCTTTCTACACAATTAAGTCCTGTTGCTGCAGATGCTTATATTGTAGCTGTACCGACCCCTTTTAAAGATAACCATGAGCCAGACTTAAAATACATCGAATCTGCAGCGAAAGCGCTTGCACCATACTTGGTGAAAGGAAATTTAGTCATTTTAGAATCTACTTCACCAGTAGGCGCTACTGAGCAAATGGCGACATGGCTCAGTGAAGCACGTCCAGATTTAAGTTTTCCACAACAGGCTGGTGAACAGACAGATATTCTAATTGCTCACTGCCCAGAGCGCGTATTGCCAGGTAAAGTGCTACAAGAGCTGATTAGTAATGATCGTATTGTGGGTGGAATGACACCTCGTTGTTCGCAAGCAGCAATTGATTTATACAAAGTTTTTGTAAAAGGTGATTGCATTGAAACCAATGCACGTACGGCAGAAATGTGTAAATTGACTGAAAATTCATTCCGTGATGTGAATATTGCCTTTGCCAATGAGCTTTCTATTATTTGTGACAAGTTAGATATAAATGTATGGGAACTGATTCAGCTTGCTAACCGCCATCCGCGAGTCAATATTTTACAACCAGGTCCTGGAGTGGGGGGGCACTGTATTGCAGTTGACCCTTGGTTTATTGTATCTAAAACACCAGAGCAGGCCCGTTTAATTCGTACTGCACGTGAAGTGAATGACAGTAAACCTGAGTGGGTGATAGATCAAGTAAAGATTAAGATTGCTGAATTTTTACAAGCCAACCCTGAAAAAACCATTAAAGATGTAACTGTAGCTTGTTATGGTTTAGCATTTAAACCAGATATTGATGACTTACGTGAAAGCCCTGCATTGAATATTACAAAAAAACTGGCAGAACAAGGTTTAAATATTTTGGCAATTGAGCCGAATATTGAAAAACTACCTGAGAATGTACCATCAAATATTCAACTTATTTCATTGGAAGAAAAAGATAAAGCTGATATTCATTTGATTTTGGTAGATCATAAGGAGTTTAAAAAATTGTCATATACAAATATGTCAGTTTTAATTGATACTAAGGGTACTGTTTAGAATGTTAAATAAGTTGAAACAGCATTCAGACTCTCTATTTCTTATTATAGGAAATGCAGTGAGTAGAATCTTGATGATTGTTTCAACAATTATAATGGTGAAGCTGTTAGGAGATGCTGTTTATGGTAGGTATGCGGTTTTATATAATGGTCTTTTAGGGATACAAGTTTTTTTAACTTTGGGTTTGAATGCTGTTGTAACAAAAAGAATTGCTGTTGGTGAAAATGTATTATTTACTATAACTAAAGTAGTTAAAATTATTTTTTTAGTTTCATTGATATTTTTTTTATTATTATTCATTTTAATTAAGAATAATTGGGTATATTCTTTAAGCTATTTTAAAGAAATTAGTTTTTTTTCTATAGTTTTTTCTGCAATTTCTATAGTTTTTTTTAGTATATTAGTATCTGTTTTATATGGAAAAGAGGAAAAAATTAAAATAGCAAAGTTAAATATATTCAATGCAATTTTGATCTTGTGTTTTTTAATATTTTTTTCAATAAAACAGGATCTAAATTTAATTTTTATTGGCTTTGGGTTAGCGAATACTATAAGCATTATACTTTTTATCTTATTTAATAAAAACATTTTCTTAAATCAAATGGAATTAAAAAAAAATTATATTATAGAAAATAATAAACAAGGTAGCCAAATTGGTTACATTAAGCAGGGTTTCCCAGTTTTTTTGTCAGCATTATTAGTAACACCAATTGTAGGTATAATTTATACCCTTATGCATTCGAATGGATTAAGTGGTGAAATCGCTATTTTTTCAGTTGCAATGCAATGGTACAGTATAATTCTTTTTATACCTGGAGTATTAGCTAATCTTTTACTAGCTGAATTTTCAAAAAATCAAAAAATGTTAAGTTTAGCATTTTATTTTAAGCGTGTTATTTTGAATTTTTTAATTACAGTTTTTGTTTCTTTTTTTGTATATATTGTACTTTTATTGGTGTTGCCAATATATGGAGATTCATATGTAGAAAAAATTTATGTGTTTTGGGTTTTTATATTAGTTGCTTTGGTAAATAGTTTTAATGCTGTTGCTGGCCATTTTTTCATTTCAGTAAATAAGCAAATGTTTGGGTTTTATTGTAATGTAGTTTGGGCCATTCTCGTGCTTGGTTTAGTATCTTTAGTATTAAACAAGGGTTATGGTATTTTAGGAGTGGCATTAAGCTTTTTAGTGTCCTACTTGTTACATGCTTTTAATCAAAACTTATATATATATTATTTTTTAAAGAGTAGTCAAAATGTCTGAAATTATTGTCTTAAGTGGGCATAGAAGCTTCAATACAGGTGGTGTAGGTACTCATTTAAGAGTGTTAAATGATGAGTTGAATAGGCAGCAAATCAACCACTGTGTATCTTTAGGGAAAAGTAAGGTATTTTCGTTATATTCATATATAGCTAAGAAAGTTGTTCCTACAAGAGCTTACTTTCATTTTGCTATTCAAGTCAAAGGTCTGAAAAGTGTTTTAAGTAAAAAAATAACGCAAAATACCAAAATAGTAGATTGTCATGATTTTGCTTCATTAGTTGCTGCTGTACAGTTTAAAGAAGAAAAAAAATATGCTTATAAGACGATATATACTGTACATGCTCCATTTTATGAACAATATAGTTTAATGAAAATTCAGCATAATAAAGATGATCTTAAAAAAATCCAACTGACTGAATTAACATATTTAAAAAAATGTGATGGTTTTGTATGTGTGGATGATAAGCAAAAAGATATTATAGAAAAAAAACTGGGGTATGCAATTCATAATATTGTATTACCGAATGCAGTTGATATTGATTTTTTAAAAACTATAGAAAAGAAAAGAAATGTTGATAAATATATAATTATCTCTAGACACTTATATAGAAAATGTGGTGTGCATGTAGGAATTAAAGCTTTTGCTAAAGCTAAAATTGATAAAAACATTAAGCTTGTTATTGTTGGTATGGGGGATGAATATAATAATTTAGTTACTCTTTCAAAAGAATTAGGGATCCAAGATAGAGTCATTTTTAAAGGGCGCTTAGTATATGAAGAATCTATTGCTTATACAGCAAATGCATTAATTTCTATTATCCCCTCTGTTCCTTTAGGTGATTATGTGGAAGCAACCTCTTTATCTATGCTTGAAGGTATGGCTTTAGGGGTGCCTGTAATTGCAAGTAATATTGGAGGATTAAAACAAGTTTTAGAAAACTCTGAAGCAGGGATCTTAGTGGAACCTAATGATGCAGATATTTTATCGAAAGAAATAGAAAATTTAGTAAAAGATAGTTTTAAACGAGAGATTTTAGCCAAAAATGCTATCTTACTTGTTAATAAATCTTATTCATCCAAAGTTTGGTTGGATAAACGATTACAGTTTTTTAAGGTATAATGGAAATGTTTTCAGTATTGTTATTATTGTTTTGTTTTTTGATTTTTGCAATTCATAAAATAATTTTTACTAAAGATTCTTTTTTTATATCTCCTATTTTTTTTATACTTTTTTCTCAAATAATATTTTTTTTAGATCCACCACGTTTTTTTGTTGAAACATCTAATAATGTTCTAATTTATCATTTTATTAACTTAACTTTATTGTTTACTACAATAAGTATATTGGCTATAAAGTTTTTAAAAAAGGATATGATATATAATAAAAACTTTAATTTTAATGAAAACTATTTCTTATGCGGTGCAGGAATATTTCTCAGTATTCCTTTTTTAATTTTTATATTTAGTGGTGCAGATATTTTTTCTATCTTAACTCGTTTTTATAAAACTTCTATATTTGAAGGTGGTAATTTAGAAAAATATTCAACCATAATTAACTTGATAACAAGGAGTGTTTATTTATTATTAATTATTTCTCGATTTGTTTATAATTTTACTGATAAAAAATCTTATAAAGCTTATTGGTATGTTTTTTTATTAATGTCTATAATTACTGTGGTTTCCACAGGTGTAAGGAGTGGTTTGCTCTACTTATTTCTTTCAATATTGCTTGTTGATATATGTTGTTATAAAGGTATTTTTTCCAGAAAAGTTTATAAAAAAATATTTACCTATATTGGTATTTTTGCATTTATTATACCTGCAATTTTTGTTCTTTCTCAGTTTAGATCTACAGAGTTTTTAGACTTTAAAGACTTTAAATCTAATATTAATTTTGAGACTGTGACAAATAGCTCAGCAGTTGAAGATGAAAGTTTTTATAATCTTAACGATATGGTTGCATTTTCAGTAAATAAGTATTCCCAAGATCCATGCTTATTATGTAGTGTGAAGACTATTTTGGTTACACCTGTGCCTAGATTTATTTGGGTTGATAAACCTGTTGGCTTTGGAAAGCAGTTAGCACACGATATGGTGGGGGCGCCTTTGAATGGACCAGGGTTGTCATTAGCAGCAGGTATACCAGGTGAATCTGTATATAATTTAGGATGGTTTGGTCTTATAATTTTTCCTATTATTTTTGGATTATTATTGAGTATTGCATTTGGAATATTGAAATATTCAAAAAATGTTTTTTTAGCTAGCTGCTCTTTATTTTTCTTAATTTCTTTTATTGGAACTTTTAGAGGAGATTGGATGGCAATATCTGCTTTTTTTATTAATTGTTTTTTTGTTTATTTTGTTATTCAACTATCAGTATTATTTTCCAAAATAAAGAGGATTTTATGAAAATAATGATATGGATGAATATTCCATCCCATCATCAATCTCAATTTTTTGATTCTATTTATAGTAAAAATAATGGACTGAAAGTCTATTATTATCAAGAGGTTTTTCCAGAAAGGGAGGAAATGGGATGGTCCTCAACTTTTAATCTTAAAGGCTATGAAACTTTTGTAGATCCTAATACCTATACACCAGATGCTCGAGAATTAAAAGAATATGTACATATAATTTTAGGTTATAGCCATAAATTTACACGTAAATTAAGAGATTTTTTCTGTCAGAATAATATTACATGGGTGCATTGGAGCGAGAAAGCCACTCCAGGATGGAAGTGGTATTTATCCTATCCTAGAAAAAGACTACATGCTTATTATGTCAATAAGTATGCACTAGGAGCATTTGCAATTTCTCAGTATGCAAAAAATGATTTTATCAAATGGGGTATAAAACCCGATAAAATTGAAATCTTACCCTATTCTTTTAATCAGTTAAGTGATTGTGTAGCTGATTTAAAAATTCTAGAATTTAAGAAAAAGAGAAGAGCTTTTTTATTTGTAGGGTCCCTATATCCTTTAAAAGGTATTGATATTTTGTTAAAAGCTTTTGCTAACGAGTTCAAAAATAATCCTGAATGGTGTTTAATTTTAGTTGGAAATCAAAAAAATAATTTTGATTATAAGATGATGGCAAAAGAGCTGAATATAGAAGATCAGGTGCTTTTTCGCGGTGTAGTTGATTCAAAAAATATTAAATCAGTATATAAAGCTTGTGATGTATTTATATTACCTAGCAGATATGATGGTTGGGGTATGGTAGCAAGCGAAGCACTTTATTGCGGAATGCCCGTTATTGTATCGGATGCTGCAGGCTGCTCTTGTCATATTGTTCATCCGAATAAAAATGGTCACATCTTTAAATCAGGTAGTGCTGAAAACTTAACTGAAGTCATGAGACTGTATAAGGATGAAAATACTATTGCAGAATATGGTAAGTATTCTTCATTTTTGTTTAATAGATACAGCAGTGAATATATGTCTTCTCATTTTCTAAATACTTTATCTTTATGGTTGTCATGCAATGAAAATATTTCTTGATTGTTCTTTACTGAGTATTGGAGGAGGGGTTCAAGTTGGATTAAGTATTATTCAAAATTTGACCAATGATTCTGATTTTGAAGTTATTGTTGCTGCTTCTCCTCAAATTGATCAGCAACTTACTGATGAAATTAAAAGTAGTTTCATTGCTTATCAAAAGTTCGAAAATGTTTCTATATTACATAAAATTAAACAAGGTAAACAGCTGGCTGCTTTTGAAGAGCTTTATAAACCTGATCTAACTTTCTGTGTCTTTGGTCCTGCTTATTGGAAGCCTAAATCAAAATTTCTACAAGGCTTTGCTTTGCCGAAAATGTTATACCCAGAGTCTAGAAAGAATTACCCAAGTAAATTGGATAAAATTAAAGAAGAAATAGTAGATTCTGTTAAGGCCTTATTTTTTAAAAGAAATAGTGAATATATTGTTGTTGAAACTGAAACTTTTAGATCACGTTTACTACAAAAATTTAAGTTTGATCCTAAAAAAGTTTTTGTTATCCATAATAGTTATAGTCCAGCTTTTAAAAAATCAATTTTAGAAAATAGAGAAAATATTTCACCAGAGAATAACCAGATTAATATTTTTGTTCCTGGTGGGTATTATCGCCATAAAAATTATGAAAGCTTTCCAAAAATTGCAGCTGAATTGTTGAAAATTAATCCACAAAAAAAATTTTGTTTTTATTTGAGTTTAGACCCAGCTTCTCAGGGGTGGTTGAATATTTTAAAGTTAGCAACAGATTTAGGTGTTACTGACTATGTTAAAACATTGGGCCATATTCCAAATTCTGAAATCGCTAAAGTGTATTTGCGTTCTCATATTATTATGAGCTTAAGCAGTGCGGAAGCTTCAACAGCTGTGTATCCTGAAGCAATGTGTGCAAGAAGGCCTTTAATTATTTCTGACACTGATTTTGCTCATGCTTCATGTGAGAATGCTGCTTTATATGTAGATCCATTTAATCCTGCTGAAATCGCTGAAAAAATATTCTATTTATCTAGTCATTCAGAATTGGTTTCTGAGTTAGTAGAGAATGGTGAAGAAATTTTTACAAAAAATTATCCAGACCCTGCTGCTAAATGGAAACAGCAAAGGGAATTATTAATTAAATTAGCAAATACTCCATAATTTAGGTCTTCTCATGAAACAAATCCTTCAAGATATGGCAAAAGGCGGTACAACCGTAACAGAAGCACCAGTACCACAGTGCTCTAGAGGGCATTTACTTATTTCCACCACTACTTCGCTTATTTCAGCAGGTACAGAGCGCATGTTAGTGGGTTTTGGTAAAGCTTCTATGTTGGATAAAGCTCGCCAACAACCAGAAAAAGTAAAAATGGTACTTGAAAAAGTCCAAACAGATGGGCTGCTTACTACCTATGACGCAGTAAAGTCCAAACTGGCACAACCATTACCACTCGGTTATTGCAATGTTGGTATAGTTCATGAAGTTGGGGCGGGTGTAGAAGACTTTAAAGTCGGTGATCGTGTTGTTTCAAATGGTCCACATGCAGACATGGTCAAAGTGCCAAAAAACCTATGTGCAAAAATACCCGACAATGTAACTGATGAAGCAGCTTCTTTTACAGTTGTTGCCAGTATTGGCTTGCAAGGCATTCGTCTGGCACAACCAACCATAGGTGAAAGCTTTGTGGTTACAGGTGCAGGCTTAATTGGCTTACTCACCATTCAAATGCTAAGAGCAAATGGCTGCCGTGTATTGGCTATTGACTTTGACCAAAGCAAACTCGAACTTGCCAAACAGTTTGGTGCAGAAGTTTGTAACCCTGCCAAAGGTGAAGACCCTGTTGCTGCAGGTTTAGCATTTAGTCGTGGTACAGGGGTAGATGGTGTCATTATTACTGCATCAACCAAAGTGAGCGATCCTGTTACACAAGCCGCACGTATGAGTCGCAAACGAGGCCGTATTATTTTAGTTGGTGTAACAGGTTTAGAGTTAAATCGTGCAGACTTCTATGAAAAAGAACTGAGCTTTCAGGTGTCATGTTCTTATGGACCAGGTCGTTACGATGCTGCTTATGAAGAAAAAGGACAGGATTACCCGGTAGGATTTGTTCGCTGGACAGAACAGCGTAACTTTGTTGCAGTGTTGGATATGATGGCGGCAGGCACATTAAATGTAGATGCCTTAATTACCCATCGTTTTGAATTTGAAGATGCGCCAAAAGCTTATGATGTTTTAACGGAAGATAAATCAGGTTTGGGTATTTTACTTAAATACAATTCGGCCGTAGAAACACGAACAGAAAAGAAAGTCATTTTAAAACCAATTCAGATTGATGCACAAAATGCTGTCGTTGGTTTTATTGGTGCAGGCAATTATGCTTCACGTATTTTAATTCCTGCATTTAAAAAAGCGGCTTCACAACTGCATACCATTGTAACTTCTGGTGGTATCAATGGGGTGATTCATGGTGAAAAGGCAGGATTTGCAGAAGCATCGACAGATATAGATGCCTTATTAAGCAATCAAGATGTAAATACTGTAGCAATTGCAACACGACATAATAGCCATGCCTATTTTGTAGAAAAAGCGCTGTTAGCGGGTAAAAATGTTTTTGTAGAAAAGCCATTGGCGTTGACGGTAGAAGAAATAGAAAAAGTTGAACAGGCTTATAATCACAATATAGAAAATAAACAATATGCCCGTGTCATGGTGGGCTTTAACCGTCGTTTTGCACCTCAAGTGCAAAAAATGAAAGCCTTACTCGACACAGTTAAAGAGCCTAAAAGCTTTATTATGACTATGAATGCAGGCGCAATTCCTGCAGACCACTGGACACAGGATAATGCGGTAGGCGGTGGGCGTATTATTGGTGAGGCATGTCACTTCATAGATTTAATGCGCTTTTTAGCAGGTTCAAAAATTGTGTCTGTTCAAGCTAGACGTATGGGTGAAACCGATGCTGTACAAGTCCTTGAAGATAAAGCAAGCATTACTTTAGGTTTTGAAGATGGTTCATTTGGAACAATTTTCTACTTGGCGAACGGAGCATCAAGTTTTCCTAAAGAGCGAGTAGAAGTCTTTGCTGCAGGTCGTGTATTACAACTTGATAACTTCCGTAAACTTAAAGGTTTTGGCTGGTCTGGCTTTAATAAAATGAATTTGTGGCGTCAGGACAAAGGGCAAGATGCTTGTGCGGCTGCTTTCGTTGAGAGTATTCGTCAAGGCAAGGAGTCACCTATTCCAGCAGATGAAATTTTTGAAGTTGCACGTATGACCATTCAAGCCACTGAAATTTTGAGAGCACAGTAGTGTTATGAATATAAAAAAACTTATTCATACTATTAAGTACTTAAAATTTGTGCAGTTGTATTATCGACTGCATTATATTTTATTAAAGCCTAGAGTGCAGAAAAAAGAGTTTTCATTAAACTTAAGAGAAGTTAAAAACAAGTGGAGTAATTTTATAGAGAAGCCAATTTCAATGATTGGTGAAAAAGAGTTTTATTTTTTGAATAAAAAAGGGAAAGTAGGTTCTAGTCTAGATTGGAATGCAAAAGAACAAGATAAACTATGGCTTTATAATTTACATTATTTTGATGATCTCAATGCAAAAGAAGCATTGGAGCGTCAACATTGGCATTATAGCTTGATTGATCAATGGATCGAACAGAACCCATATGCATTAGGTAATGCTTGGGAGCCTTATCCAACCTCTTTAAGAATTGTAAATTGGATTAAATGGGCATTAGCTGGAAATAACCTCAATACAGCTCAATTACAGTCATTAGCTTTACAAGCTGAACATTTATCTAAAAATATTGAATGGCATATTTTAGCAAATCATCTTTTTTCCAATGCTAAAGCATTGATTTTTTCTGGGATATTTTTTAACTCTAAAGAGTCTAAGGTCTGGTTGCAGAAAGGTTTGAAAATATATCAAAAAGAAATACAGGAGCAAGTGTTAGTAGATGGTGGAAATTTTGAATTAACCCCAATGTATCATTCAATTTTTTTAGAAGACTTATTAGATATATATCAATTAATAAGTCTTTACTCTATGGACGAAAAGTTGGATATAATATATCTATCAGCGGTCATAAAAAAAATGTTAGTTTGGTTAAGTCATATGTGTCATCCTGATGGTGATATTTCATTTTTTAATGACTCTACTTTAGGCATTGCCCCCATACGCGCCAACTTAAGCCATGTTGATGATATTTCATACACTCTGGTGCCTCCTAAATAACATTGAAATATCATCTGTAAATCGTTGTAATTTCCTCTTCCTAGGCCGCTCCGACATACTTT
>NZ_JBWKMK010000140.1:0-45047 GCF_056431365.1 Acinetobacter seohaensis | reverse complement strand
ATCCCATCTTCTTAGGGTTTGGATGGAAACACCCAGTGTTTTAGCTGCAACGCCAATACTAACATATCTACTCATTTGTATATAATAATATAGAAATAGGTAGATTTCAACTAGCAGTTATTAACCCCTGCAACCGTGCCCATTCTCTTGGCGTCATTTTCCGAATACCTTTCCGATTTACCTCTCCTTTAATTCTAGTAGTTGGAGTAAAGTCTGTAATTCTATGATCTATAACTAAATTACGCTCTCTCCCCATTCCACCTACAACTATGGCATTGGCAATTGCGTGATCTGGAATAATAGCGTAACCAAAACCATTTCCTTTATTTTCATGTCGAGCTTTATGCTTTTCCAAGGTATCTAAATACTGTGTAGATAAGTAATATTTAGTAGGTACAACCTGAGTTTCCTTTATATCGGCAAAACAGGTTTTTTTATTTAATGGTTGTGGATAAGAGAAATTTTGAATTCCAGTATCTTTATGGAAGCCTACAATAAAAATTCGCTCTCTATTTTGGGGAACACCAAAATCTTTAGCATTTATAATTTGAGGCTCAGCAACGTAGTAACCTAAATCATCTCTTAATGTTTTTAAAATAGTTTTAAGTGTATTTCCCTTATCATGACTAATTAAGCCTTTAACATTTTCTAAAAAGAAAGCTTTAGGTTGTTTCCGTTTTATAATATCCGCAACGTCAAAAAATAGCGTACCGCGTGTATCTTCAAATCCAGATCTTTTACCTGCAATTGAAAAAGCCTGACAAGGGAAGCCTCCACATAAAATATCGAAATGATCAGGTATCGCATTTTTAGTAGACTCTAAAGTGATATCACCATAAGGCGTTTCACCAAAATTGACGGAATATGTTTTTTGGGCATATAGGTCTATTTCTGATGAAAATACGCACTCGCCACCAAGATTTTGTAACGCTAGCCGAAATCCACCAATTCCTGCGAATAGGTCAATAAATTTAAATTTACTTGGGTATTCTGGATAAAAAGGGATTGATTCAAAGAGGGAAAGGTTTTCCTCTTTGTTTACCACTAATTCACCATGAGCCTTTAAAACTTTTGGACTAGTAGAGTTCATCTCAAACCTTCAAGGCGATACAATAACAAAGCCATTACAATAACAAAGCCATTACAATAACAAAATTTACCTTAAATAGCATGCAGTGCAAGATACAAGCTGTCGCTCTAGCACAATATTCGATAAGCGTTAGGACAGATGCCTGAGCTGAACTCAAATCACAAAAACGCTTCCAACACCGAATTTAAAAACACATGCCCTTGCGCAGTACATGCCAATCGCTTCGGATCATCCTGCAACAATTGCCGCTGACGCAATGTATTTAAAATATCCTGCAAATCATCCAAGTTTAAACCTGTGCGGGCAGTATACAAGTTTGCCTCAACCCCATCATTCAGGCGCAGTGCATTCATCATAAATTCAAATGGCAACTCATCGGCTGCAATTGCTTTAAACTGCAAGTTTTCCGCAGGTACTTTGGCTAAGTAATCTTTCGGCAAACGGGTTTTTTGGAAGCGATACACACCATCATGCAAAGTCACTTTGCCATGCGCCCCCGCACCTATCGCCAAATAATCGCCAAACTGCCAATAATTTAAATTATGTGCAGACGGCAACTCTTTACGCCATGCAGACACTTCATAATTCACAAAACCTTGCGCAGTTAAATAGGCTTCACCCTGCACTTGAATTTCTTCCAAGACATCATCTACAGGTAAAATTGGCTGAGTGCGGAAAAAAACAGTATTAGGCTCAATAGTCAATTGATACCATGAAATATGCGTTGCACCATGTTCCACTGCCAGTTTTAAATCCTGCAGTGCTTGCTGCAAAGTCTGTTCAGGCAAGCCATGCATTAAATCGACATTAATTCGCTGAAAGCCCGCTTCACGCGCCAAGCCAATTGCGGCAATCGCATCATCATTAGAATGAATACGCCCTAATTTTTTTAAATGCTCAGTATTAAAACTCTGCACGCCAATCGACAAACGGTTAATGCCTGCAGCCAAATAATCTGCAAAGGGATCATGCTCCACTGTTCCCGGATTAGCTTCCAACGTAATTTCGCAGTCATCTTCAAAAGCTAGCACGGCTTTCAGCTGTGTAAATAACCATTGATACCCCTGTGCTGAAATTAGCGAAGGTGTGCCACCGCCAATAAAAACACTGTGAATTTTCCGCCCCTGCGCAAACTGAGTCTGGGTTTTAAAATCTTCCAGCAAAGCCTGTAGATATTCCTGTTCTAAATCTAAACTCAACTTACCGTCAGGCACAGCATGTGAATTAAAATCACAATACGGACACTTACGCACGCACCACGGCATGTGAATATATAAAGATAAAGGAATATCAATGGGTTGAAGTGGATTCAAAGACAGACTCAATGCAAAATCAAAACAGTGATACAGATTTTAACATGACTACAGCAGGACACTGATGTATTCCCTAGAATTTGCTTTAGACTAGAATCTGTTTAATAAGAAAAAATGTGAAAATGATGAAGATATCCAGCCAATTACTCTTAATTTTGCCACTGGCGATGGGCATCGGGATTGCAATGGCCTTTCAAACTGCAATCAACAGCCAATTGCGTGAATATTTATATTCTCCGTTACAAGCTGCCCTTTTCTCTTTTTTGGTTGGTACAATAGTTTTAGCCATACTGGTATTTTTTCAGCAAGTCGAAAAACCCAACCTCAGCACCTTGCTCAACATCCCATGGTATTTATGGATTGGCGGATGTCTAGGGGTTTATGCCATCAGCATGAGTATTTATAGTGCTCCAAAACTAAGTTTACTCACTTTATCTGGGGTGATTATTTTTGGACAAATGGTCACATCAATGCTGATTGATCATTTTGGGTTCTTGGGCACTGATAAAGTCAGTATCAATTGGCAACGTCTTTTAGGTAGCGTGGTGATTTTTATTGGTGTGCTTCTCACTTTACAACGCTAATACCCAAACGCTAAGCACCTCATGCATTGAGATTTTTTGTGTCAAATATACATTCTGTGACCACGACCCGTTTTGAATTAAAACAGCTTTTTCAACTGATGATTCCAATTTTGGTCACACAATTTGCGCAAGCAGGTTTAGGTCTGATTGATACCATTATGGCAGGTCACATGTCTGCCACCGACTTAGCTGCTATTGCCGTTGGGGTCGGTTTGTGGATGCCCATTATGCTGCTGTTCAGTGGCATTATGATTGCTACCACACCCTTAGTCGCCGAGGCTAAAGGCGCGCGTACCCCAGAAAAAATTGCAACCATCGCCCGTCAGTCTTTATGGATTGCGTTTATTTTAGGTGTGATTGCAGGGCTGATTTTACAGCTCATGCCTGCACTATTGCCATTATTTGGTGTGCCTGAAAATTTACAGCCCAAAGCAGGCTTATTTTTACATGCCATCGGTTTTGGGATGCCTGCCGTGACCATGTATGCCGCTTTGCGCGGTTATTCAGAAGCACTGGGCTATCCACGCCCTGTGACCGTAATTAGTCTGTTGGCATTGGCTTTATTGGTTCCACTGAACTTTATGTTTATGTATGGTTGGGGGCCTCTGCCTGAACTGGGCAGTGCGGGTTGTGGTTTTGCCACTGCTATTTTGCAATGGTTAATGTTTATAACTTTGGCATTTTATATTTTTAAAAGTCGCGCCTATCAAAGCACACAGGTATTTAGCCAATGGGAAGCGATTGATGCGGTCTGGATTAAACGCATTTTGCTATTAGGACTACCAATTGGTTTAGCCATTTTCTTTGAAGTGAGTATTTTTAGTACTGCCGCCATTGTAATCAGTCCTTTGGGAGAAACCAAACTGGCAGCCCATCAAATTGCCATGTCAGTCACATCTCAGTTATTTATGATTCCCATGTCTTTGGCAATTGCCCTGACCATTCGTATTGGCACATATTATGGCGAACAAAATATTCACGCCATGCGTAAAGTACAAGGCTTAGGCTTTGCAACTGCAACTGTATTTGCCTTTTCTACAATGACGCTGATGTGGTTTTTCCGTCCTGAAATCATTTCAATTTACACCCGCGACCCGCAAGTGGCGCAAGTGACGATGTCTCTATTATTATTTGCGATTGCCTATCAACTCATGGATGCATGGCAAATTAGCGCAGCAGGTTGTTTGCGTGGCATGCAAGACACTCAGGGCCCAATGTGGATTACCATGCTTGCTTATTGGGTTGTGGCTTTCCCCATTGGCGTGTATTTAACTCGTTACAGCAGTATGGGCGCTGCAGGGGTTTGGGTCGGGCTGATTGTCGGTTTAAGCATTGCCTGTGTGTTACTTCTGACCCGTTTATATTTCAACAATCAACGACTGGAACGCCAATTTACAGCATAAACCTCAGCCTACTCACCTACATGCCAAAATACGTTTTGGCACGTGGGTCTTGTGATCAAAAAATACTTTAACAATTAAAAGTAGGCATTTTGCTCACGAACACTTATGATCAAAAGATAGTAAAGATGATCTTGAGGAACATCGCATGGCAAAAACGGCGCGTACACCTGGTCGTCGCTTTATGAAACTTGCGAGCATGACAGCAAGTATTGCAACCAAAACGGTATCGAACTCGATTAAAAACCTCACCGCAGATGAAGAACAAAAAAATGCGGCACGCAGCCAATTGTTTCAGGATATTGGTATCCAAATTGCTGATACCTTAGGCGAAATGAAAGGTGCGGTGATGAAAGTCGGGCAAATTGCCTCGCAATATAAAGATATTTTTCCGCCTGAAGTTGCCAAAGCCATCAGTAAATTACAGCGCCAAGCACCTGCCATGCCTTTTGCTGAAATTAAGGCACAAGTTGAAAAAGAACTTGGTAAACCGCTCGACAAAATTTTTAAACACTTTGATGAAACTCCGTTTGCAGCCGCATCTATTGGGCAAGTGCATAAAGCCATTTTACCCAATGGCGAGCAAGTGGTGGTCAAAGTGCAATATCCTGGGGTCGATGAAGCCTGCGAAAGTGACCTGAAACAAGTCCGTTTGGCACTGCGTTTAATGGGTGTACTTAAAATAGACCGTAAATTACAAGACCGTCTATTTCAGGAAATTCAGGAAAGTTTAGACAATGAGCTGAACTACCAGATTGAGGCACAAAACCTAGAAGTAGCGCGTACCTTTCACGCGGCTTTGGATGATAAAATTATTATCCCACAAGTGTTTAAAGACTATTCTTCGCGGCATATTCTCACCTTAAGTTTGGAACAAGGTGAAAATATAGAAACGGCAAGCACATGGTCACAGCGTACCCGCAACACTTTGGGACGACGTTTATTGCGTGCCATGGGTCAAGAAATCTTTTATTTAAAACGCTTTCATTGCGACCCGCATCCGGGCAACTTTGCGTTCCGCCAAGATGGTTCTGTGGTGATTTATGATTACGGCGGCGTCAAAACTCTATCGAATGATGTAGTGCATCATTTTCGACAACTGATTCATGCTGCGCGTGCGCAAGCTATTGCCGAAATTGAACAGCATCTAGATGCACTGCAGGCAATTTCTGCATTGGGTAAATTCCCTGAAGATTTATATTTGCAATGGTTAGAAGTGCTGATGCGTCCGCTAACCACACATTATGATTTTGCTGAAAATTCTGCCCATCATGATGGCGTTGAGTTGGTCAAAAGTTCATTGAAATATTGGGATGTGTTTAAGCCTTCTCCCGATACCTTAATGGTGAATCGAACTGTTTCAGGGCATTATTGGAATTTAATTCATTTAAAAGTACATGATAATTTAAATGATATTTTTGAGGAGTTGGTTCCACCGCGAGCTTAGACTCAACTTTGGACTCAGCAAAGGATGCTGAAAATAAAGCCCAATCTGTTTTATGCTCCGTAACTAAAATTATAATCCAGACAAAAAATCCTCCCAAATGTAGGAGGATTTTTTGTTATCTAAACCGATTCATTCAAGTTGAAACGATGAAATTCAAATTATTGAATTTCAAGGTGTTTGATTAAGCATTCCAGATCATCGGCAGACAGTTGTCCAATATAAGTGAGTTGTGTTTTTTGGATAGGCAGCTGATATGTTTGTACTGTATCAATCCACGATGGCTTTTTTAAACCAGCCTGTTGCCAGTTTTTAATTTCCACATATTTGCTTTTAATAAAAGCAGACTTATTTTCGTACTGACTACTTAAACGAAATACAACATAGTCGGTGTCCGTTTGGCGAATATACAACACAGGTCTGGTCTTACCCTCGGCAATATCTGTAAAGCCAACATAAGCCCAATAGAGTTGTTGGGTCATTAGTAGCCGCCATCATCTTCTAAAAAAGCAGCAGCATCAGCAGCGCTAGACACTTTTACACTAGGAACATTATGGCTCATCGCGATTAATCTTGCTGTATTCAAATCCTCGTCACTCACCTGAGTCGTGACAGGTATTTTGCCAGTTCGTGCAATTTCAGCATAAACCATGCTCATTACAGTAGCAGGCGTCAGACCAACTTTTGTCATAATGTATTCTGCTGATTCCATAATTGCCTGATCAACCGTGTATTGAACCCGTTTTTTTACCAATGTTGTCATCATATGCTCCATTTACACCACTAAATGCCATTTTATGCCCTAAAATGGCACGAGTCAAACTTGTTCTTACGATGCCTTTTCACTTCAAATAGAAAAAATTATTTAATCTGTGCAGACACTATTCCCTCAATGAAAGCCCTTATACAACGGGTTTAGAAAAAGATTAGATAATTTTTATGTAAAACTCACTAGAAAGAATGCATGTGGGTTTTATTTGCCAAATCAAATGTTATGTTATAACATTTACTTAAATATACACTTAGTTTGGAGAAATCTCATGCGCCCGAATATCCACCCAGAATATCGTGAAGTTTTATTCCACGACACCAACGCCAATGCCTATTTTGTGATTGGCAGCACCTTGCAAAGCAGCCAAAGTAAAGAATATGAAGGCAAGGTATATCCTTATGTGACTTTGGATATTTCAAGCGCATCGCATCCGTTCTACACAGGTGAACAACGTCAAACCAGTAATGAAGGACGTGTCGCGAGCTTCAACAAACGCTTTGCACGTTTCAAACGCTAAGCTTGAGTTTTATTGCAAAATCTCACAATCACTTCATATTCAGTTAAGTTTTCTGTTTTATATTTTAAACATAGCAAGATTGCTCATCGAAACGATGGGATATCCTCTATCTTCAAAGCCCAAGCACTCTCCTCCAGCCTGGGCTTCTTTTTATTTATAATTTTTATCTAATGGATTTTTCTACTCAACGATTGATTTGGTACAGACCCTAATCTAATGTTTTAAAAACTGTTGAATCACATAAAAACCCAATCCCAGCAACATCACTCCCAAAACCACACTGGAAAGCGCATAACTAAACGCCATACCTTGCTGTCCATGTCTTAAGAGTTGCCAAGTTTCCAAACTAAAACTGGAAAAAGTGGTAAAGCCACCTAAAATACCTACCATCAGTAATAAGCGGGCTTCCTGCTGCAACACAGGATATTTCTGACTCAATGCAAAAAATACACCTGCCAAAAAGCAGCCAAACAGATTGACCGACCACGTTGCCCATGGAAAATGCTGTGCCGATTTAAATAAATACAGGCTTGCGGCATAACGTAAACTTGCCCCCAATGCACCACCAATTGCCACCAATAGCCAATTCATCTGTTCTACTGTCCTTTTTGCGGCTATGTCGTGTATTTCTCACAGCCATAATTTTTAGTCACATGTGATCTCTTTCTGTATTTCAAGATATTCTTGCCCGAAGTATCCATATCTTTGCTCAGATTTTACATCTTCCTAAATCACATAAGTTAAATACACGAAAAAGTTTTCCACTCAAAACCAAATTGCGCTAGTCTGCATATTATTTCAATTTAGGCACATGTGGAGGATGTCATGGCAAAAGAATTATTGGCTCAAGTTGAGGCAGGCAGAGCAGCATTTGCCGATGTGATTGCATTCATTGAAGCACACTATAACCACACCCCAACCGCATTTAAAAATGGACAACAAAACAATGCGGCCACTGAAAATCAGGGCAGCGCCAAAGTGTTTTCTTTTGCTCAGTTAAAAGGTTTAGATCAGGCACAAACTCTCAGTTTGTTTGCAGAACACTATGCCTCGGTACGTGCAAACCCGACAAGCAGTGACCACCAAAATATTCGCCAGTTTATGCAACATGGTTGGGATGGCATCCAATTTGAAGGACAAGCACTCAGCGCCAAATAATTTTTAGTATTTTAGTTTTAAATTTAGATAGGAAAGCCGTGCGATACTGATTATAAACAGCCTCACACGGCTTTTTATTTTAAGAAAATTATAGATTTTTTGCTGCTAAATCTCACAACAATTCAAGCTGTTTAGCATAATCAAACATATCAAGAAATACGCACCCGACATTGCCATTCTTGTATTGCGGTTTTTTCCCATGCACGGGCATGTTTCACGTGGAGCAATTCCTGACCAGCCTTGACTGCCTGAAAATAAAATATTTTTTGTCCACCTTGCCCTACTTGAGCAGAAGATGAAGCTTCAGCAGTATGATAAATACTTTCTACATCAAATAGCTTCAGTGACTCTACCAAACTCCATTGATAGCCTGTACTTGGGTTTTCATTCAGTTGTAATTCTAAAGTTTGTCCGACATCCATCTCTAACAATGCGGGACATTGCTGCTGCGCTGTAAATTTAAAAGTTTGCCCATCAATGCTTGAATTCATACTTGTGCATGCGCTTAAGCCCAATGCCACAACACATCCACTCAAACCCATGCGCAAATAGCAATTCATCACCCTGTCCTAACTTTTAACCTTTTCAATCCACTGAATTGAACTGACGCGAAATACCTCACAAGCACCATCCCCCGTATCGGTAGGAGTAAGCGATGATGTCCAGACCAAATCCTGATCTTTGACTTCCACCAACTCCCCTTTTAAACGTACCAAATCGCCACGTTTGACCTTCTTAATTTCTTTGGCAATTTGTGGGTTGGCAGGAATGATGTGCATATTGGAGACCATTTGCATGGCTTGTTCCGCAGGTACGGGCAAACGATCTATTTTCCAGTTTAAATAGCGGTCATATTGATTGACCGTGATATGACGGGCAATTTCAGGCTCAGCAAATAAGCCCCAACTTACCGCATAATCAATGGGGGAAAATTTGGCTTGGGCATCATGTTGATAGGTTTTAGAACCCAAAATCCGAAAATCACCTTTAAAAGGTTGTAAGACTTCAATCGACTGACCTTTCACCACAGGTGGTAAGCCTTTGGCAATATTACGCTCAACCGAAGCATAGCCAGAACATGGCAAAGCCAAAGTCAGCAATAATGCGGTCAGTTTGAGTGAAATATGCTTTTTCATCATGGTCATCAGCCCATCAAATTCATGTATTCAGCTTTTTATCTTAGCGCCAGATCATGAATACAATAGTTGAAATTAGTAACAAAATGTAGTCTTTGGCATGTACTGACATAGCAAAAGTACAGACTTTTCAGCTAAGCTCAAAGGCAATAAAAAGGAATGATTAGATTAAAATATGCTGTACCGACTTTATCAAAAACATATTTTTCCGCACCTGCTCAATCAAGTCATGCAAACCCCATCGCTCATGGATTTGCGCCGTGAACTTTTATTGGGCGTGTCAGGTGAAGTGTTGGAAATAGGCTTTGGTACAGGGATCAATTTAGCTTTTTATCAAAATGTCGATACGGTTTATGCCTTAGAGCCCAATGCAGCCGTCTTTCAACTGGCACAGGAACGAATTGACGCAGCCCCCTTTTTAGTTGAGCACATTGCTGCAAGTGCAGAACAACTCCCTTTTGCCGATGAACAACTACAGCATGTGGTGTCTACTTGGACGTTGTGCAGTATTCCAGATCTAGAACAAAGCTTGCGAGAGATTTATCGTGTCTTACAACCGGGCGGCACTTTGCACCTCGTAGAACACGTTTTAAATCGACAAAACTTAAATATTCAGCGTTTGCAACATCTGCTCACACCAATTCAAAAGAAAGTTGCAGATGGCTGTCACTTAAACCGTGACATTGAAATTGCCCTACTCGAAACTGGTTTTGAATTGGGTGAAGTCCAATATATTGATATTGCAGGCATTCCAAGTCTTGCACAGCGCATGTTATTGGCGCGAGTACATAAACCTCTTTAATCACAATCCTCAAAATCAATCCGAATGGTTTCAAAACGCAGTCTGCCCTGCTGAATGGCCTGCGCAATTGCTTGCTGACCTTTGGTCAAACGTGCGCCACCACTTTTAATATCAATTAGGACGATTGCAATATCTTCGGCATGCCCATTGCCATCCCGATAATCGGTATAGCCATCAAACACGATATAATCAACAGGATCACCTAAAAATTTGGCATCGCTCGGTAAATACTGAAATTCGGGCATAATCGGTGCTAATTGCTCTGCCATTTTGCCTTTCAGTACCGCACGACTGGTATTTACACTGCGCTTTTGTGCCTGCAATAATGCCTGCTGATGTGACAGTTCAATTTCTGCAATATATTGTTCATACTCGGCTTTAATCCGTCCATTGCGGCTATTGCTTAAAATTAAGGTGGTCAGCACCACGCCTATACAGGCACCAATCAGCATCGCCATCCAGATTGACATAAAACCTTCCTAAACCTTTTTTGCAGAACTCGATACGACTTTTGTCAACTGTCATATTCCGAGCACAAAACAATGATATGCTAGGGATGAGCAGATTAAAATCGATTCGAGGGTCATGAAAACTATATTAATTGCCAACCAAAAAGGTGGCTGTGGAAAAACCATTACGGCTATTAGTTTAGCATCTGCGCTTGCACAAAAAGGCTATAAAGTTGCTTTGGCGGATGCCGACAATCAAAAATCTGCGCTGCAATGGTTAAAACAACGACCAGAAACAGCCGCTCCAATTCAAAGTTTAGATTGGCGTCATGAAAAGTCGATTGGCGATGCACCCAAAAACATTGAATATTTAATTATTGATGCACCTGGTGCGTTATCGGGTGAGCATGCCGAGCAGCTGATTAGCGAAGCACATGCCATTATCACACCTCTACAGCCTTCATTTT
This sequence comes from Acinetobacter seohaensis, assembly GCF_056431365.1. Lineage (NCBI taxonomy): Bacteria > Pseudomonadati > Pseudomonadota > Gammaproteobacteria > Moraxellales > Moraxellaceae > Acinetobacter > Acinetobacter seohaensis. The sequence continues at coordinate 33,915 of NZ_JBWKMK010000140.1, read as the reverse complement.
TTGACATTGACTCCACCCGTCGCTTCTTAAAACACTTACAAGACATTAAGCGGATTCGTAAAGGCAAAGTCCAAATTTTGCTGTTGGCCAATCGGGTCAAACCCAACTCTGCCAGCTCTAAAGATATTCAGGATTTTTTCCAGAAAATCGAGCAACAGCCTGTGGCATGGATTTCAGAACGTGCAGCCTATGGACAATTGGCAATGCAAGGTTTAAGTATTTTTGATAAAACCCAAAAAACTTATCTGCAAATGCAAGATCAATGGCAGCCTGTACTGAATGCCATTGTAGATGACCCTGCTCAATGGTTTTAAAGCCTAGAATCGCCACCGTTTAGAACTTATTCACCAGAACTTACCAAGCTCTCGTTTTCGGGAGCTTTTTTTTCAGTTAATATGGCACATGACCTTAGGAATGTTTCAGTGAATTCAGTGCAACAGTACGCGCCAACATTACAAAAAATTTTATTGTTTGGACTGTTTTTTGTCCTGATCTTTTTGGGTTTTCACATACTCAAATATTTTATTGTTCCTGTTGTTTGGGCAGCAATTATTGCCTACATGAGCTGGCCACTGTATCAGTCGGTGCTACGTCTATGCGGTCATCGTCCTACACTCAGTGCAGCCCTAATGATGCTGTTGGTCACGTTGGTAGTAGGTATTCCACTCACCTTTGCCATTTTTATTCTGCAACATGAAGGTCGCAATTTATATTACGAATTGCAAAAACAGGTCTTTTCTGGGCATTTAGATGTGCCTGATCTTATTCGTAATTTACCGATTATCGGAAAAGAAGTCACCCGCACTCTCAAAGAAATTAACCACGATCCCAACAGTATTGTGCAGTCTATTTCCTTATGGATTCAGGGACATTTAAACTACGGAAAAGTGGTCATTAATGAGGTCAGTAAAAATCTGATTAAACTGGGTTTTGCCCTGCTATCGTTATTCTTTTTCTACCGCGATGGTCACACCATTTTGCATCAAGTCAGCAAAGCTTTAGAAATGGTGATTGGGCCACGTATTCACCACTATTTAGATACCATTTCTGAAACCACACGTGCCGTGGTGTATGGGGTTGGTCTTACGGCAATTGCACAGGCCTTATTGGCAGGTGTAAGTTATTTTGTGGCCGATGTACCTAACCCAATGGTACTGACAATTGTGACCTTCTTATTTGCGCTGATTCCCTTTGGCCCACCGCTGGCTTATGGTTCGGTATCCTTATGGTTATTCACCCAAGGGCATACCATGGAAGCCATTGGTGTTATGGCTTGGGGCGTGTGTGTAGTCAGCACGGCAGATAACGTCATCCGACCTTTGGTGATTTCAGGTGCGACCCAAATTCCATTCTTATTGATTATGTTTGGTGTACTGGGTGGTATTGCTAGCTTTGGCTTAATTGGTCTGTTTATTGGCCCTGTTATTTTGGCCGTGTTACTGGCCATTTGGCGTGAATGGTTGCATGAAAATAATCAACCCGAAGCTTTAATGATGCCGAAAGCCACACTTGCCCACGACCTACCCGAAGACGATTCATCTTCCAATTCAAAGCTTGATTAAGCTTTCTTTCTGATCATATTGCTCACATGACTGTGTTGATCTGAACAAATCAGCTCAACACAGTACATACATTCCACTACGCAAACGTTGTATTGTAACGTGGCTAACTTTGTTTCAATCAAGACATCCCTAAATATTATGCACAACAAACAGGATGTCTTTTATGCGCTCAATACTCCAATTTGCCAGTCTTGCTGCTTTTAGTGGTCTAGTACTCATGGGTTGCAGCACCACCGCAACCACACAAGAAAAATCAAAATTAGTGAAAATGCATGCTGTTTCAGCACAAGGTATTGGCAAAGAATTAGGTACGGTCGAACTGCGTGACAGTGCAGCAGGCTTAATCATTCACACCCAACTCCAGCAACTCCCTGCAGGTGAACGAGGTTTTCATATCCATGAAAAAGGTTCATGTGCAGCAGCAGAAAAAGAAGGAAAAATGGTTGCTGCTTTGGCAGCGGGCGGTCATTTTAATCCGAAAAATGTCCCGCATCATGGCACACCACTGACAGGACATTTAGGTGATTTACCTGCTTTAAGTGTTGCAAGCGATGGAACAGCCAAAGTAACCGTGATTGCACCACGTTTAACATTGGCACAAGTTGAAGGATTGGCTTTAATGATTCATGCAGGCGGCGATAACTATGCCGACCATCCAAAACCATTGGGCGGTGGTGGTGAGCGAATCGCCTGTGGGGTCATTTAAACCCGCTTTATACATTTTCAATAAAACATTTATTACCAATTGTGGATAAGTTAAGGGTTATACACATGCCTTTCGACTTATCCGCAAAAAAGTAAAATCATCTTGTTGTGGATTATTCTAAAAATAAGCTCAATGCAGCTCGTCTCGCTTTATATCAGTCGTGTTTCATATCCACACTCACTAATTTTTGAAAAACTTGCTACGAACTAGCAGAAAACAGCTCAATTTTGCAAACATCGTGTCTAACTTATAAATGTGCAGAGATCACAACCGCTCATCTTTGCGATTGTCACTATTTGCGCTACACTGCTGTTTTATCGACATGAAAAAGATTTGGGCATGAACATTAAAACATTACGTTGGGTTGGGTTCCTAGAAGGTATTTCATTCTTATTGTTGTTATTTATTGCTATGCCCATGAAATATATGTTCGATAACCCAATTTTAGTGAAATATGTAGGTATGGGACACGGCGTATTGTTTATCGCATTTTTAGTGGTGCTTTTTGTGGTTTGTGAAAAACAAAAATGGTCTCTTAAAATGTTTATTTTGGGCTTAATTGCTTCAATTTTACCTTTTGGCCCATTTGTTTTTGATGCTAAATTGAAAAAGATGGAACAACCAGTACAAGCTTAATCTGCAAGTCCTTTTTAGCTTTCATCACATTACACATTATTTGATATTTGATTTCTAAATCAAATGTTTGCAAGGCGATGCTACATCGCCTTGTTTTATGATACCGCAGAAAAATTTAAACCCTTAAAACTGCCCTGCAGCAACTCGCTCCTGCATCACCTGTTTAAGCATCATGCGTGGCAAACTAAACCACAGTGTTATCAGCACCAAACAAGCCACACTATACGCCCAAATATCAAACTGAACATATAAAACACGTACCAGTTCAATCACTATAAAAAAGCACAGCATCAATAGCATTGAAACACTGGCAGCAACAGTGCCTTTAGACACTTCTGATGACATTAGGGCAAAACGATATAAGACCGAAAAGCTCATCCCCTCACCAAAACTGATCAGGCTCATGCCAATCACCAAACACCACACAAAATAGCTTTGCCAAATTGCACCCAGTACGATCAGCACGCTGCCCAACAACATTAAAGGCAGGCCAATCAAGACTGTTTTGCCTAAAGGCAAACGGTCAATGACTTTCATCAGCACCAAATTGCCTAAAATCAAACCACCCAAAACAGGAAACTGTGCTAAACCGTATTGCAGACTGCTAAAGCCTAAATCTTCAACCAACATCACGGGAGATAATGCAATCCACAACATTAAGGGCATACTCAATAAAGGCAGCGCCAATGTCAGACCTAAGAATCTGGTATTTTGAAAGACATGCTTAAAATCATCCCACACATCTCGAAACGGACGTTTAGGAATACTTTGCTGAGTTTCAGGCATTTTGGCTTTCAAACCAAACCAACTCAAAAATGCCAACAGTGCTATGCCGATAAACCCCCAATGCCAAGAAACATGCTCAATCATAGATGCACCCAAGACTGGGCCGAGCAAGGGAGCGAGTAAAGAGACGTTTGCCATGAGTGCCATGACTTTAATTGCATCACGCTCTGCAAAGTTTTCCTGAATAGCCGCATAACCGACCGCACTAATGACCGACAAGCCAAACCCTTGTAAAAAACGAAGGGCTAGGAAACTTTCAATATTCTGAGTCAATAAGATCAATAAGCAAGTCAGGGTAAAAAATGCCACGCCGCCCAATAATACTTTTTTGCGCCCCAAACGGTCAGAGAGTGGCCCCAATAACCACGCTACACAAGCACCGCCCAACAAATAAAATGACATAGACGAAGCTGCCCATGCACTACTGACACCAAAATCTTGTGTGATGGCCAACATTGCGGGTTGAACCAAGTCATTGCCAATATAAACTGCAAACTCAAACAAGACCAAAGCCAAGGGAAACATGAGTGTGGCACGTTGAATGGTATTTTTTTGCTGCTGTGGCATGAGTTATAAAGGACAAAACGATGCAAGTCAGCCGCGTTTAGCCCATAAAAATAGAAAATTGAGCTGCAGTTTAACAGAGTTGAATGGCAAATTTATGGCGCATTTTTTAAGTCCGTTAAATAAATTGCGGCACTTGATGTGACATCAGACCAAGTTAGGCATCACCTCCTTCAGCGGGTTAAGGCGATACGGTATTGCCCAATTCATAATATGAAAATACCGAAAGTACAGGATAAAACTACCCACGGCAATGAGGCGATCATTACAGTGTAGAAATGCTAGCGTTTTGATGGACATGCTGCGCTCACACGTTTTTGAATCGAATGAAGTCATCCTAAATAAAAGCTGTGGATAACACGAGTATTATCCACAGACGCTTTGTTGCATTTTTAGAACATCATGCAAGATTTACCTAAGCCCTACAGCAATTTAAGGACATTTTTTGCTTTGGAAAGTCTTGGTATTTTTACCACGTGCGCATAAGTAAGCGGTTTGCACATCACCCTGCTGCCATTGTCCATTAATATTTTTAAAGTGATAAATACTACGAATTGAACGTACCGAATCATCCATTAAGCCTGTTTCGGTAATTTTTACTTCTGCCGCAGTTGGTGCTTCGACACGGTTAAAGTATTGACGAATTTCAACGGTAGCCAATTCTTTACGCAAATCTGGACGTTGTTTGAGTACCTGCGCCAAAGGTGTTTCTGCAGGCGTAACTTGTGAAATAATATTCTGTGTAGTCGCACAGCCTGACAATAACGCAACACCCAATGCGGAAACCGTGATTAAACGCAACATAACTCCTCCAAAATGTTGATTATTATTTATGCTTCTATGATGCCTTGTTCGAGCAGAAACGCTAGAACAGAAATGTAAAATTAAAACAGCGGCATAAAAAAACGCATCACGAGGATGCGTTTTTCAATTCACTTAAATAAATGAAAGGCGAAAGGAATTACAAATCAAATAATTTGCCTGGGTTCATAATGCCTTGAGGATCAAACACTTTTTTCAGCGCTTTCATATATTCAATTTCTTCAGCCGAACGTGAATATTCCAAATATGGTTTTTTGGTCATGCCTACACCGTGTTCTGCAGAAATAGAACCATCATATTTCTTCACAGTATCAAATACATACTTATTTACCACCTGACATTTGGCAAAGAATTCGTCTTTGCTTAAATCGGCAGGTTTAAGAATGTTCAGGTGCAAGTTACCATCACCAATATGGCCGAACCAGCAAATTTCAAAGTCAGGATAGTTTTCTGCCACAATTGCATCAATTTCCTGAATAAATGCAGGAACATGAGTAATCAATACTGAAATATCGTTTTTATATGGAATAAACGGTGCAATCGACTCAGAAATGTCTTCACGCAAACGCCATAAACTTTCAACTTGGTCTAGGCTTTGGCTCAATACGCCATCCATCACCCAGCCTTGTTCCATACAGTGTTCAAAAATTTCCATCGCCTTGTCCATAATTGGCTCAAATGGCGCTTCAAATTCAAGTAACACGTAAAATGGACATTCGGTTTCAAATGGACGTTGCACATGACCATGATCCAAGACTTTTTGCATCGCCAATTCACCAAAGAATTCAAATGCAGTCAGATCAATTTTAGCTTGGAAAGCATGTAATACAGGCATCACCGAATTAAAATCAGGTACGCCCAACACCATCACTTGCAAATCTTGCGGTTGGCGTTCTAGCTTAATTTCAGCTTCGGTCACTAAGCCAAGTGTGCCTTCACCGCCAATAAATAAATGTTGCAGCGCATAACCTGTTGCGTTTTTGATCATGCCTTTGTTCAGACGCAGGATATCTCCTTTGCCTGTTACCACAGTCAGACCCAACACCCAGTTACGGGTCATGCCGTATTTAATGACTTTAATACCGCCCGCATTGGTACCAATATTACCGCCAATTTGTGAAGAACCTGAAGATGCAAAATCGACTGGATAATACATGCCTTGTTCTTCGGCATAGTTTTGTAGTTGCTCAGTCACCACACCCGCTTGCACACGTACCATACGGTCTGCAGGGAAAAATTCCAAGATTTGGTTCATCTTGTCCATGCTGACTACAATTTCACCATTGGCTGCCACAGCACCCGCAGATAAACCTGTACGTCCGCCCGATGGAGTAATGGCCACATTAAACTGATTCGCCAGTTTTACAATGGCTTGTACTTGCTCTGTGCTTGATGGGAAAACGATGACCGATGGGTTCGGATCAAAATGCTTTGTATGGTCACGACCCCAGTTTTGGAGGCTATCGGCATCCGTTTTAATACGGTTTTCACCGACTATTGCCGTTAATTGGGTCAATAACTCAGGGGTTAAAGCGACTGGAGCATTCATCGTTTGCAGACCTAGCAAGAATTAAACAGGAAGAAAAGCGACTGTCTGCACATCTTGATCTATTTGAAGATGAAGATACTGCAGACTAAATATGTGCATCAAAGCAACAGCGTGGGTTGGCTTTCATGTGCGCCGCTTATTATAAGCGATTTTTTTGAAAAACCTGTGAATATTGGCAATTCCGATAATATAACGTGGTAAGAACAGGATAATTTTGGGCAATATTTCTGAAAGAGATTATATCTGACAAAAAATACCTGCACTCTTGGTCATAAAGGAAATGTATATCGACCCATCTCCTATGTTATCATACCGCCACTAAATTTGGCCTTTGTAGCGGAGCCGTAATGAGCCAACATCTTTCACTACCTAAAGATAAAATTCGTTTCTTGTTGTTAGAAGGCGTACACCAGAACGCAATCGACGTGTTAAATGCAGCGGGTTATACCAACATCGATTATCGTAAAACAGCGCTTGAGGGCGATGCGTTAAAAGAAGCGATTAAAGATGCGCATTTCATCGGAATTCGTTCACGTACACAGCTAACTGAAGAAGTTTTTGAAGCTGCGAACAAACTAATTGCGGTAGGTTGTTTCTGTATTGGTACAAACCAAGTGAACTTAACTGCAGCAATGGAACGTGGTATTCCAGTTTTCAATGCCCCTTATTCAAACACCCGTTCGGTTGCAGAATTGGTATTGGCTGAAGCAATTTTATTGCTACGTCGCGTACCTGAAAAATCAACCGATACACATGCAGGTGGCTGGAACAAGTCTGCTGTAGGTTCATTTGAAACACGTGGTAAAACTTTAGGTATCGTGGGTTACGGTTCAATCGGTTCTCAACTTTCAGTATTGGCTGAAAGCTTGGGTATGCAGGTCATTTATTATGATGCTGTGACCAAGTTACCGTTAGGTAATGCACGTCAAGTTGGCTCTATGGGCGAATTATTGGCAAATGCTGACGTGGTTTCTTTACACGTTCCAGATGTACCCTCTACCCGCAATTTCATGGCAAAAGAACAATTTGCACAAATGAAAGAAGGCGCAATTTTCATTAACGCGGCACGTGGTACTTGTGTGGTGATTGAAGATTTGGCAGATGCCATCAAGTCTGGTCATATTGCAGGTGCTGCAGTTGACGTATTCCCGAAAGAACCAAAAGCCAATGGTGAAGAATTTGTTTCCCCACTACGTAACCTACCAAACGTGATTTTAACACCGCACGTGGGTGGTTCTACCATGGAAGCGCAAGCGAACATTGGTTTAGAAGTGGCAGAGAAATTTGTTGCATATTCAGATAAAGGTATGACTTTGTCTGCAGTGAACTTCCCTGAAATTGCACTGCCATTGACTGAAGGCAAGCACCGTTTATTGCATATTCACCAAAATATTCCAGGTGTATTGTCTAAAATCAACAACTTGTTTGCTGAACACGGCATCAACATCTCTGGTCAATCACTTATGACCAAAGGTGATGTCGGTTATTTAGTGATGGATGTTGATGCGACTGCATCTAAAGAAGCACTAGATACTTTACACGAAGTTGAAGGCACAATTCGCGTACGTGTCTTGTTCTAAGACCACACGCTGGTGCTACAAAAAACCACAGTCTTAGCACTGTGGTTTTTTATGCCTGATCTATGAGTAACCTTGAGTTGCCACAGCCCTGTATTTTTAAACTTGCTATAATCTGCCTGACCTTCCCATTTCCACACTGTTGAGTATTTTTCTGCCCCATGCCAAACGCCCAACTCACTGCGGTGTTGTTCATGGTTTTATCCATGATCTCCTATCAAATCAGTGCTTCTTTTGCCAAACAATTGTTTCAGGTGCTTGACCCGCTTACTGTGACGATTTTGCGACTGTGCTTTGCCAGTGTAATTGTGGCAATCATGTTTCGCTCATGGCAAATTCTGTCGCGGCTCGCACATTTAAAATGGCGTGATTTATTGTGCTATAGCGCAGCCTTGGGCTTAATGAATATTCTGTTTTATCTGTCTTTGGGCAAGTTGCCGCAAGGTATTGCGGTGGGTTTAGAGTTTGTCGGGCCTTTGGGCTTGGCTTTATTATCCATTCAAAACCGTAAAGATTATGTTTGGGTGTTGTTGGCGATTTTAGGCATTATTCTTATGGTGCCTTGGGGACAAGCGCAGGGTGATCATTTTAGTCTGTTTGGTGCAGCGTGTGCCCTAGGTGCAGGATTGTGCTGGGCTTTTTATATTTATTTTGGGCAAAAAGTGGTGCAACAAAATATTGGCATGCACGCGCTGACCATCGCCATCAGTATTTCAGCTTTGGCTTTGATTCCCTTCGGACTGTATAACAATGCCCCCGCACTGTTTGAAACCCAGTATTGGGGTAAGGCGCTTGCCATTGCAGTACTTGCCACGGCCATTCCTTATGCGCTGGATTTACAAGCCTTAAAACAACTGAGCAAAATGAGTTATGGCACACTTTCCAGTTTATCGCCTGCTTTAGCCGCACTGACAGGCTTGGTGTTGTTGGGTGAGAAAATCACTTCACTGCAATGGATTGCCTTATGCTGCATTATGCTGGCTTCGGTTGGTGTGACTTTAAGAGCCGTGAAAAAATCCAAACAGCCACACAGTACTTAAAATGGCATTTTGAATGAAAACTTAAACCAAACTGTCTTTAGACATTTGTTTATATTTTTCATACTCTGCCAAGTATTGTTTGGCCAAACTTTGTTTTTGCGATTCAGATAAAATTTTGCCTGCCTGTTGGAAAAAACCGTGTTCTTCTTCTTTTAAATGGTGATGGACTTTTTCTGACAATTGTTTGGCCACAGCCAACCAGCCTGTATTGCTCATTTCAGTTTCGGTCAACTGTTCCAGCAACTCATCAATTTCATGATGTTCAGACAAGGCATGGCGGGTAATATTCAACCCTGCATCCATCATCATCAAAGGGATATAAAAATAACGGTCTTCTGCCACGGCATGGGCAAACAATTCGTTTTTGAGTTGTTCAAAATAAGCTCTGCGCTCAGGACTATCACCCGAAGTTTGAATGAGTTGGGTGGCTAAATCTCGTTGAATCTCGTGACTCTGGCGCAAAGCTTCAAAAATATTCATATGCAGACCTCTTGTTTTAAACCGATGCTGGCTGGCAAGCAAATGTCACTGGCTAACGCAACGCTCGGTTTTATTGTCGGTTTTTAATTTCAGTTTTTAGCTCTAATTACTGTATAGGGCATGAAGCTGAAATCCTGCAAAGATTTGTATGAGAAACTTTACGTCTTCATAGCACAAGTTTAAATAAGCTATCTCACTGCATTTTAAAGATTTAACACTCGTTTAGGCACCAAGCGTTTTTTGTCGGTAATTTCTGCCAAGCCTAAACAACGCTCACCATCAAACACCAATACTTGTGCAACAGCAGGATGCTCGATATTACTTTCCATGCCTCGGCTAAAATATTCAGCCCGACCTTCAGGCACCTGAACCTGTGGAAAATGCTGTACAGGCGCATAAGCAGGCAGCAATAAGGCTTCACGTTCCGCTTCGCTTAAACTTTCCAAATATTCAATGCTATAGCTTGGAATCAGGTCAAAATGCCCCGTTTTAATCCGATGCAAATAAGTCAGGTGTCCATAAGTACCTAAAGCTTTGGCAATATCTTCACCCAACACACGGATATACGTGCCTTTGGAACAGGTAACATCCAGCGTGATACTGTTTTCGGTAAAGGACAGTAACTCAATCGCATAAATGGTAACTGGGCGCGCTTCACGTTCAATTTCTATGCCTTGACGAGCTAACTCATATAACGGACGACCTTCTTTTTTTAAGGCAGAATACATGGGCGGAACTTGCATAATATCGCCCTGAAACTGCGTCAAAACCTGTTCAATTTTTTCTTGGCTCAATGCTGGCACAACTTGCTGTAACAAGACTTCACCTTCTACATCACCTGTCGTGGTGCTATGCCCGAATTGAATGGTGGTTTGATAGCGTTTCACCGAATCGAGTAAATAGTGCGAAAATTTGGTCGCTTCACCCAAACAAATCGGCAGCAAACCTGAAGCCAATGGATCTAATGCTCCTGTATGCCCTGCTTTTTGTGCCCGATATAACCAACGCACTTTTTGCAATGCTGCATTGGAACTGATGCCCAAAGGTTTATTCAATAAAAATACACCACTAATGGCACGACGCTGGATTTTAGCCGCAGATGATTTCATAGCACACATAGGTCAAAGCAAAACTGCGTCATGGTAACAATCTGCCGCGATAAATGACAACATTTCTAGAACAGCGACTTACTTTTATGGCATATTTGGGCGCTTAGGATTAAAAAAATAAAATGGATATACAGGTGCATTGAAATGCAGAAACATAAAATATGGATTGTTTTAGGCGTAGTGATACTGCTGATTGCGGCTTTGGTGTATTGGCTGATGCCACAATCAAACTCCCCCGATACATCACCCCAGCAAAGCTCAAATGATGAAACATCTCAAGCTTTGAGCATGCAGCAAACCATGCAGAATCACCCTGCTGCAAATTTTTTAAGCCCAAGTCAGCAGGACACCGAAGTCAATTGTCAGCTTAAACTGGATGCAAGTAATCGTCTGATTGTGAATGAGCAAACCCGTAACTGTTTTGAATATTTTATTACCCAATATGGCGAAAAAAGCATTGAACAAATTCGTGGTGATTTTAAAAGGTATATTCAACAAGGACATAAAGAGCCTGCTTTATCGCAAATTTTAGATTTATGGCAGCGTTATTTAGACTACAGAAATGCGTTGGGGCAACTGCAAACACCGAACTTGAGTCAGGAAGATCCGCAATATTACCGCAGCATTTTTAGCAATATGCAAAACCTGCGTAAACAGTATTTTTCAGATTATGAAATTGAAGGTTTATTTGGTACGGAAGATGCCTACCACGAATACACCTTAAAACGTATGGCGGTGATGGATGATAAAAAATTGTCCGAAGCTGAAAAAGCGCAGAAATTACAAGAATTATTTAAACAACTCCCGCAAGATTGGCAGGAGAATTTAGAACAGTTAAATACTTTACAGGATTTGCGCAGTTTAACCGCAGCAATTAAAGCACGTGGCGGTTCTGCTGCTGAAATCCGCCAAATGCGTTTAAATCTGGTTGGTCCTGAAGCAACTCAGCGTTTAGAACAATTGGATGGGCAACGCAGTCAGTGGAAATCACGAGTAGAGGATTATTTAAGTACGCGTGATCAAATCATGCAAAGTGGAATGAATGATCAAGCCAAGCAACAAGCCGTGAAACAATTACGCGGACAGCATTTTCAAAATCCACAAGAGCAATTGCGTTTAGAAACCTTTGAACAGGTACATGATCAAGGTGGAAAATTACCTTTTGCTGACTAACATATCTACATAGGAAACTGGGGCATTCAACATGCCCTATTTTTATGCCTGAAAAGCTGTTTTAGTACAAACTCACCACAACGATTTAATATACAAATGTCTATAAATATTAAATAGATATCAAGATGCATGTAGATTTACAAATCTCTGGGACAATGCGCAATAACTGTCCCCAAATGATATGTTTTTTCTAAATTACGCATGAAAAAATACCTGAGCGTACAAAAAATAGTCGAGGATGACTCACAATAATGTGCCGTAACCAACGGCAATTTGCATATCTGAGCTTTCAGGAGGGAAGCGAAGCCACCACTTCACTTGTAATAAAAATAAAGATCACAGGATTGTTTTATGACCATCATCTCTAACATACGGGCAATTACATTGGCTGTCACTGGCTGCTTGCTCGGTTCAATGGGTGTCGCTCAAGCTGCTCCAAGCGTGTTGCCTATTCAGGAACAGGCCAAATCTGACTATGCCAAAACCAAATATCCATTGCTCATGGTACACGGCTGGCTCGGATGGTCACGCATTGGCAATGAAACCTTTAATATGGATTATTGGTATCAAATTTTGCCAGATATGGCACGTAATGGCGCAACCGTATTTGCCGCACAACTCTCCCCTGCACACCGTACTGAATTTCGAGGTGAGCAACTGATTGCCCAAGTCGAAGAAGTCATGGCAATCACGGGCAAATCCAAAGTCAATTTAATTGGTCACTCACATGGTGGCCCAACAGTACGTTATGTAGCTGCGACCAAACCTGAATATGTGGCATCAATTACGGGCGTTGCAGGTACATTCCGTGGCTCCAAAGTTGCCGATGATATTCAAAATAATCGTTTATCACGCACCGCGTTTAATATTTTAGGCGACTATATGGTGGCGCCTCTCATTACTTGGGCGCAGCAACAGCCAGACATGCCTGTCGATTTTGATGCATCGATGGCTTCTTTAACCGAAACAGCGTCTGCAGATTTTAACCGTCGTTTTCCAACCACAGCCTTGGCCGCAAATTGCAGCAGCAGCGGTGCCAAAGTAGATCGCGGTATTCATTACTATTCATGGACAGGTGTAGCACAAGCCACCAATTTACTGGATATTGACACTGTTTTAATGCAACTCGGCCCACTGTCTTATGGCAATTTAGACAACGATGGCATGGTCGCACGTTGTAGTACCCACATTGGACACGTCATTCGTGACAACTACCGACTAAATCATACCGACCTTGCCAACATGATGTTTGGCTTAACGGGCTTGTTTGCACCTGACCCAGTTGCACTGTATCGACAACATGCCAACCGATTAAAATTACAAGGTTTGTAGTAGTAAAGCTCATTTCAATCTTGGCAAAACCATCTTCCTGTGCTTGAAACTCAAGTGCAAGAAGTTCAATAACCATGAATCATTCAGAACTTGCAATCTAGCAAATTTCCTGAATAATGATATTTGACAATAGATATTGTCATGCTAGGAAAGCACAATAAAATAGAGGATGTTATATGAAATATGGATTATTCATTGCAGGCTTAATCGCGGCCAGTACTCTCGGTACCGCGCACGCATCCAATGCAGAACAGGTCAAATCTAACTTCGTGATCTCCAGTTATGCCAAAACCAAATATCCGATTGTGTTTACTCACGGTATGGCAGGCTTTATCAATATTGGTGGAGATCAGTTAGGTGTCGACTATTGGTACCAAATTTTACCCAATTTAGCACGTAACGGTGCAAACGCTTGGGCAACCCGTGTATCTCCTTTTAACTCATCCGAAGTTCGTGGCGAACAATTGGCACAACAGGTCGATGAAATTCTTGCAATTACAGGTGCAAGCAAAGTCAACTTAATTGGTCACTCACATGGTGGGCCCACTATTCGTTATGTTGCAGGCGTGATGCCGTCTAAAGTCGCATCGCTGACTGCGGTCGGTTCACCTAACAAAGGCTCGCCTGTAGCTGACTTTATTTTAAAAGTACAAGGCACACCACTTGAAAAGCCATTAATCGACATGGTCAATTTAGTTTCCAAAACCATCACTTGGGCACAAGGTTTAGATCCAAACAGCTATCCACATGATTCGTTGGCGAGTGCAAAAAGCTTAACTTTGGCTGGTTCTGCACAATTTAACAGCAAATTCCCAATGGGTATGCCAACGACAAGTTGTGGTGAGGGCGCTTATCAAGAAAAAGGCATCCAGTTCTATTCATTTACGGGCAATACGGCTGTCACCAATTTACTTGATCCAGACTCAGCCATGTTGGCGACCAGTTTGTTGATTGATAATGGTCGTGATAATGATGGTTTGGTATCACGCTGCAGCGCCAAATTTGGTAAAACCATTCGTGATAACTACTATTGGAACCACTTGGACGAAGTCAATCAACTCTTGGGCATGAAAGATATTTTTGCGCCTGATCCTGTTGATGTATATCGTCAACATGCCAACCGCTTAAAACTACAAGGTTTATAAATCAAATACCAGACATAAAAAAATGCGCCTAAATGGCGCATTTTTTAGCTGTAACGCAAGGTTAAAATTAACCTTGTTTACGTGCTGGTAATTTCTCACGAATACGTGCAGCTTTACCAGACAATTCGCGTAGGTAGTAAAGTTTAGCACGACGAACGTCACCACGACGTTTCACTTCGATTTTCGCAACGATTGGAGAGTGAGTTTGGAAAACACGCTCAACACCAACACCGCTAGAAATTTTACGTACTGTGAACGCAGAGTTCAAACCACGGTTTTTCTTCGCAATTACAACACCTTCAAATGCTTGAAGACGCTCACGATCACCTTCTTTTACTTTTACTTGAACGATAACTGTATCGCCTGGTGCAAAAGCTGGAATGTCTTGCTTAAGCTGTGCATTTTCAACAGCTTGAACTAAAGGATGCTTACCACTCATGGGGGTATCTCCAATATGTGTGGGTCAGAAGAGGTCTGAGATCCACTGGGGCTAGAGGCTAAAGCGCATAGACCCGATTGACTTTCCCTTTATGCTTGACCGCTTCAAGACATAAAGAGCCTATTTAAGTACTTAATTTACATTAAGCAGTTTAGTTTGCTCGAAGCATAGCTTCTCGCCTTGCGCTCGGGTAGAGCAATGCTTTACTCACCCTCGCTCATCTTTTAGCCATTTTTTTTGCTGCTTACTCAACTCAACTTTTTCAATCAACTCAGGTCGACGCTCTAAAGTCCGTTGATAACGCTGCAAAAACCGCCATTTTTCAATATTTGCATGATGACCTGATTTCAATACCTCAGGCACATCCAAACCTTCAAAATGGTCAGGCTTTGTGTATTGTGGGTAGTCTAACAGACCATCCACAAAAGAGTCTTGTACATGGGATTGTTCATCAGACATGGCACCCGGAAGTCTCCGGATAATACTGTCCAATAACACCATCGCAGGTAGTTCACCACCCGACAACACGTAATCCCCAATCGACCATTCCTGATCAACATATTTCTGGATTAAACGTTCATCGACACCCTCATAACGACCACACAGCACAATTAATCCGTCATATTGAACAAATTGTTGCACTGCAGTTTCGTTTAAGGTTTTACCTTGTGGTGACATATACACCACGGGTACGTTGACCGCACCTGCTTCATGAGCAAGTTCTTTGGCACGGCGGATTGCTTTTGCCAGTGGCTCAGCCATCATTACCATACCGGGACCACCACCAAATGGACGTTCATCCACTCGTTTGTAGTTACCCTCAGCATAATCGCGAGGATTGATACAATGAATTTGCATCAGATCACGTTGTGCTGCGCGCCCGCTAATACCGAAACGTGTAATCGCTTCAAACATTTCAGGAAAAAGCGTAATGACTGCAAAAAACATCGCAGACTCCCGTATTTCCAAAAATATTAGTAATCTACGCCCCAATTGACATAAATACGACCCGCTTCGAGATCAACGCGTTGTACCACATCTTTATGCCATGGAATCATACGCTCTTCACCATCGACACTATCGGCAGTTGCGCGAACCACCATCACGTCATTGGCACCTGTTTCAAACAGTTCATGGATTTGACCGAGGTTTACTTCTTGTTCGTCATCGTTCAGACCTAACACTGTTAGACCTTTTAAATCAGACCAGTAATACTCGTCCACACCTGCTTGAGGCAGTTGCGCTTTTGAAATCCAGATATTTGCGCCAACCAAGTTGTCTGCTGCGGTACGATCACTCACACCTTTTAAGCTGACCACCAAGCCTTTGCCATGTGGTTTCCAACGTTTTACATCGACCATTTGCCATCCTGCTTTGGTTTCAATGTACCAAGGCAGGTAGTCAAACATGTTGCTCATAGGTTCTGTATTGGAATAGACCCAGAGCCACCCATTTAATCCATAAGCTGAACGTAGCTGTCCAATCTGAATACGATCTTCGGGCACATTCTGTGTTGGTGTCATGGGCTACCTACTACTACTTAATTCATTTAATTATGCAGCAGCTGCAGCTTTCTTCGCTTGAGCAGCTAAAGAAGCAACACGTTCAGAAGGTTGAGCACCTTGTGCAACCCAGTGAGCAAAACGGTCAGCATCTAAACGAAGTTTTTCTGCTTTACCTTGAGCTGTTGGGTTAAAGAAACCGATACGTTCGATGAAACGACCGTCACGCGCATTGCGGCTGTCAGTTACAACGATTTGATAGAATGGACGTTTTTTTGCACCACCGCGCGCTAAACGAATAACAACCATGAGAACAACCTTATAATTTTTACGGATTATCCCTGCACCGACCATCGGCAACACTTCAAACCCCTTTCATAGAGGGCGATATTCTACGTTATTTTTGTTTTGATTAAAAGTAAATAATCTGTTTATCTACAGGTTTGAATTTATTTAGCGTCCGTCCCAGTTGGAGGTGGCTGAGGGAACGCAAGCTGTAGTTGTTTTAGTCCAACACTTCCTTCCCTGACTATCTAAAATTACACTTCCATTACCCACCTGAACAGTACCAGATTTAGGTTCTGCAGTTAACGTATACGTTTGACCATTCGGGACCAGTGTAATGCTATAAACAGGATTAGATGTTGGGTAATCCTTTGTAGTTGCACCATTATCCAGTGTTGCGCTGGTATAGTTATGGTTGATAACGTAATAACTCTGTAGACGTTGTGCCTGTTGCATCATTTCACTTTGTACATCTGCGCGATTGGTACGGATTTTGTACTGTGTGTAAGATGGATAAGCAATTGCTGCCAAGATGCCAATAATTGCGACAACAATCATTAATTCAATTAAAGTAAATCCTAAAGAGTATTTTTTCATTACCATGACTCGCTATAACTGCCACAATTTGCATAACCTGTCACTACATCTTTGACTTTTGTCATACAACGTAGACCATTACCTCTCAGTAATAAATCATAATTTTGAGGATCTTTCGGAAAACCACTGGTAGCGGCACATCCCCCTACTTTACAGCGCTCTACTTTTATTGCCCAATTTAAACCTTTAACTGACTGGGAATCTGCGGTTTCAACCCCCCCACTTTTTACAACAGTTAAAGGCTTTTTAGTATCGCTTGTCGGAGTACTCAAATCAGCATCTACCAGAGTTAAAACATATTTACCATCTGCTGCTGCTGAACCAACAGGAAGATACAAGGTTCCCGTAGAATTATTATAAGAGCTATAGATATAACTTGCGTCGAAGCCCTTATAACTGAAATTCTTGGATTTAAAGCGTTCTAGTTCGCTGGCTATACGCAAGGCCTCCTGTTTCGCAATCGCCAAATCCTGTTTTCGCATATATTGTTGATACGAAGGTACGGCAATGGCAGCAATAATTGCTACCACCACCACTGTAATCATTAGCTCAATTAATGTGAAGCCATGTGTTTTTTTCATGATTTACCCCTTAACGAGTTTCATACCAACGTAACTGTCTAAGTTTCGCTGTGGTGGTAAACTCCTGACATTCAGGTAAATTTGGGGTAGTGGTACAATTGAGCGTGGTTGGGCGGTTTACAATCAACCCAGTATTATTGGCACTACTACGTCCTTGACCTAAACCAGCACCCAAAATACCCGCACCAAGTTTAACGCTATTCGGCACCCCAGATGTGGTTGTATTAAATGGACATTTTCCTGTAGGCAAACAGAACTGATAGACATAGCTGTCACCTTTGACACCTGCACCACACGAGCCACCAATACCTGTACCATCGCGATGAAACACATTGACATATAACATGCCATCTAAGGCATACAGCTCATTCATTCCTTTATAAGCTCCTGCAGTACTTGAATAGGTGTATTTCCAACCGCTATTTCCAGTAACTGGAACGCCTGTACTAATATTTGTATTTAAAGAACTAAAGCTAATATTTTGTGTCGTTAATGTTGGAGAAGCATAAAGATCTGTTTTAGCAACGTCTTTATCATAAGCCACAAATACGCCATCTACTGCACTGGTTGCTGAACCCGCCTGATTCGTGCCAGCCGCCCCAACCAATGGTGAACTGCGATTACCTGAGCTAAACGCAACGGCAGCAACATAGCCATCATCGCTGTCATGTATAGACACACTTGGCATTTCATAGAAGCGAGGACTTGCTCCACCTGTTGCATGTTCATTGAACAAACGCACCACACGTTTAGCAAAATTCGCTTTTTTATCACTTGCGGTCGTACCTGTTGCTGCATTATTTAGGTCAACACGGAACGCCTGTCCACCTAAATCCCCAAAATATAAGTTATCGACTAAACCGTCATTATCACGGTCAATGGCATTGATCTGACTGACTACACTATATTTCATGTTAATGCTCGTTGCACTGGCATTGGTATAGGCTTCTGCACCACGTGCTGCTGTTGCATTGGCACTGGTCCACCAAAGCAAGTCGCCATTATTTGCATCAAACATATAGACACCCGCACCGCCGCCTGTTGTGGTATTTTGGTCATAAGCCGCATCTTCATAACCAGGGTCATAACCCCCACCCACAAACATGACTAGTTTTTTCACTCCACCAAAATTCACATAAGCAATGGTCGGTTTAGACCAGCTTTGTCCCATATAGCTTAGAGCGGTTACATTTGTGGTTGTGGAACTTGAGTTATAAATTTTTGAGCTAGCTGGGTCGATGTGAAATTTGAGCTCTGGATTATCTAAGTCAGATAAATTCAAGGCGTAATAACTTTTGCCTCCCATACGCAAACCACCATAGACCCACTGCAACCCTTTAATGGCAATATCATCACCACTGGCATTTTGTGCAACACGACCTGAATCCTTCACGGTCAATGTTCCATCTGCTTTTGCAACATATTGGGTATAAGCCGTCCACGGTGCATCTATACCGTAGAACAGGTTATTTTTCCCCAAGGTACTACTGGTTTCAGATAGAAAAGCATTCTTTTGATTTTGCATCATTTCGTTTGGCGCAAAGGCAAAAACCTCTTTACCACGATTTGCATCAGTTGCATTTTTGCCTGCCCGTACGACATGCAGCAATCCTTGTGTACTACCGAATAGTAAATAATCATCACGATCAGTGGTGTCAATGGTGCCTGAAGTATATGAGATTTTACCTGACTGGGTCAGCAAAATAGGGGTAGAGTGCATGACCGAACCGACCTGACGCAGTTCAGGTTTGGTCACAAGGTCTGCTAAAGTGACTGTATCTGTGGTGGCAACATTATAGCCGAGCAGGTTCAACCAATAGTTTTTATCTGGGTCATTGGCAAATAACGCTGTAGTGCCCGTACCAAATAAAGTTGTCACATTCACTTTTTTCAGTGAACCGATTTCACTTGCTGCATACGGAGCCGCAGTACCTGTAATTTCCCGATTGGTATAAAGAGTACGGTTGGCAATTTTTTCATTTGCGGCATTGGTGCTTAAACCCAAAGGCAATTGTCCTTTCATGCCCTCGTCGGTCCAAAGCCCTTTGGCGGCTGCGTCAAGCGAACCATCTGCCTTAATTAAGCGAATAGTTTTGCTTGCATTATATAGTTCACCGTTAAAAATATGATATTTATTCATATTTCCGACCCAAAGCTGAGTAGACTCCTGAGGTTTCGGTGTAAATGATCCATAATAACCATAAGGTTGAATGCGTAGTGGATTCAATGCGTCTTGTGGTAGGGTAGGCGAACCTGTGGCAATCGGATCGAATTCAGGCTTAACATCATCCAAAAATTTCACCACACTTTGTACAACATCTTCTGTTGATTGTGCAGAATAGAAACCACCATTCCCATAACCTCCAACACTACTTGGTAAATCAGGATGCGGCTTAGCTCCCCAGTTACAAGCATTTTGGGCATCTACACCTGTTATGAGTGAGCAATTATAATATTCTCTTTGTTCATTGGTACGCACACCTCTGCTATTAATATAATCCAAAGTGCGTATAACTCTCTGAGCGACAGGTTTTGCAGCATCAGCGGTTCTATCCACATTGAATACTGACCCAAAACCAACAACCGCAGTTTTAATTTCTAATCCTAAAGGGTTTCTCGTTTTATCACGTAATGCTTTGGCAAACTCGCCAACAGCGGGCATACCATGCCCTCCCTGACTACCGTCTGGTAGCGTTCCTGTAGTAGGAACACTGAAAGATGACCCTGTAGACCCTAAAGCTTTTTGCATTACCGAAACAGGGACATATGAGCTATTCGGTTCACCATCGGTTAAGAAGTAAATACCCTGACCATCACATTGCGTATTGGTGGTGGATAATGGGCTAATATATTTAGCTCCACTTTTAGATGTAGTCACTGATTTAGCAAAACCGCGATCAGTTTTTTCGCCTAAATAATAACGTCCCGCATATCCACTTAGAGTCCCTGTAGGACCCGCTGTATATCCACTCGGTGTAAAGCCACTTTGATAATAAAATCCAACCCAAGAAGTACATGTGGTACCACTCCATTGTTGGCAAATAGCATAATAACCAGCATTTCCTCCCGTCAATAAAAAATACCCTTGGTAATTTGAATGTCCTGTTGCTGTCGTCTCACCCAACATATACGCAGCCACTTCAGCATAAGCATTTGCAGTAGGTGTGCCTCCACTACTTCGTAAATTTGCAACTGCCGTTTTAATCGCTGTACGTTGTGTTGTGCTTAAAAGCGCAGCAGGAACGACTATTTTCCCACTTTTTCCATCTGCACTGGTATACACGTTGTCACTGCCACTTTGAGAAGAAAACTGCCCTATCCCCATCGCTACCGAATTTGAATCAATTTGGTTACTATCCATTAGGGTAAAAATTGCATCTTTTAATCGAGTTAGACGATCGTAACGTTTTTGCTGAGAACTTGAACCTGGGATATTTACAGCACAAAAATATTTGGTATAACCAGGTGTCGTTCCCGAAGGTTCACTTCTACGTGTATAAGTTGTGCCTGGTGCAAGATCACAATCACTCATACTCCCTGAGGTATCCAACATTAGCATAATGGTGGTTTTACCACCTGTTGCATTGCTATAAATATCAATATCGCTGGCTTGTACAGATACACTTTGACAAACAACCAAGGTCATCAGCATAGATACCGTAGCTGAAAGTCCTTTTTTATGATCTAACTTTTTCATTTTTTAAACCCTCTTTCTTTACGATACCAACTTCGGCTGACCGCCAACGGTATAGTCCGAATGCTGCATGTTATAGGGAATACCTAACCCATCAAAACATGCCCCCACGGCCGAAGCCCGCTGCTTAAAACAGTTCTCTATTTGCGTAGTAGTCGCACCTGCAAAACTTGGTAAGACTGAAATGACAGTCGCCCCGATATTATGCATGGTTACCGGCACATTACTTTGCCCGATACTGGTCCCCTTGGGAACTGAACCAAAAGGGGCAGAAACCGTAGAACTCTTGGTTAAATACACTTGTGACAACACTGCAGAACGCCCCATTGCAAACTGGTTGGCTTTACAATAACCATCGATCCCAATCTTTGTTGTAGTGACGGTTCCATCTGAAGCAACTTGAATTGCACTAGCTTTTGAGAGTGAAAAAAATGATGATTGTGCGGCACGATAGCAAAACACTAGTTCGTCTTCAGCATTGGCAGCCGAGTTAAAATAAGCAAACATACCATCCAAGGCCAGTTGTCTTTCAACCTCAGCAGGGTTTTCAATATTAAACAACGCTGAATCAGAGTTTTCTAACAACAACGCATTCACCTGACTATTAGTTGCAATTTTTAAGCCCACAATCCCCATTTTTACCGCTATAGTCCCCAGTAATGTGATAACGATCAAAATGACCAATACCGTAATGAGTGTTGCGCCTTTTTGTTGTTTCATGATGATGCTCCCAAGGTATTACGAATGGCGACCACTTGATTTACCGCCTGACGCAAATATCGCTTATTTACTGCTACATCCCCTGAAAGCGTGACTGGAGTTCCAGCAACATTAAAGCTGGTTTGAGTATTTAAATTTGCATCTGCACCAATTGTTCCCGTAGAACGAGACAAAATGCCAATCTCCATAGAAACAACATTCAAATAGGTTTTGGAACAGGTATCTTCCACGATAGGTCTAGCACAAGCAGTGCGGATCGTATTCATCGCAGTAATATATTGATCAATTGTCATATAGCGTAACTGACCCGCAGGATTTTTTACCCCTAAGCGTACTTTAAACGCATCGACCCGCTGCATAATTTGTTGTGCATCGGTATCTAAACCGACTAGCCCTGCACCATCATAAGAAGCAGCATCACAATACAGCGAGTACGAGGTCGGCTCACCCGTGACTTGTTGTGGACTTTCTGCCACATAATAACGTTGCACAATAGTTTTCGAGGACGCATTCGTCACCTGTACGCCTTCGCAGTTAAAAATTGTACTTGTTGCAGGCGTGTATTGTATGGTTAAGCGATCACTTTTCCCTGTGGTGTTGTCAGTATCCTTATTTTGCAAAGTAACAAATTCAGCTTCCAAATTAGGTGTTGCTTGCAATGCAGTTGGTAGATTTTCTTTTTTAAAAATAATGCCTGAACCTATAACCCGACTATTTACTTTTTGCTCGGATAAAGTATTTAAATTGGTATGACGCAGATCATGTGTGACTAAAGATAAACCAAAATTAGCATTTTGCTGCAACTCACTCATGCCAGACTGCAAATTCAAAGAACGCTGACTACTCAAAAATACCGCCAAACCTGCTGCAACAATTAACAATCCTAATGCTAAAGCAATCATCAACTCCATGAGGGTGAAACCTGAGGTATATCGCTTATGAGCCATAGTTATATACCTCCATGATGATGCATTTCGCATTTGGTACATAAGCCGCACCATTGGTGCAATCAGAACTACTTGTACCATTGGTCGCTGTTGTTCCTTCCCACGCTACATATATACATTTTCGAACTAAGGTAGACCCTTGACAATTAAGCACATTCATCCTCATACCCAAGTCAGTTGCACGGCTGCTTACTAGTCTAAAATCGTATTTAGCCATATCTTCAGGGGAGCAAAATGCAGTTGCGCAATTCGTGGTATCGGTATTCGCAACATAACCCGCCAGCCCTGTTCGATTCATACGCATCCGCTCCGCCAAATCTCGGGCAATATTGGTCGCCTGAACATTCATCGTCGCTTCGTTGCTAGCCGTGATGGCTCTAATTTGTAATGCCACAAACCCCAATACAGCAATACTTAGAAGTACTAAAGCCACAAGCACCTCCACCAACCCAACTCCCGTTTGACGTTTCATCATTTTTATTATTCCTTCCCCTCAAGTCGGACAACTTGTTGCCGCTTTATTGTAAACAACCGTTCCACCCTTTTGTACATACACATATGCTTTTAACGCAGCATCACTACTGTGTTCAAAAATAAAGCACTGTCCGTTTGTGGAAACACTGGTCTGCCCCAAACGATTAAAAGTCACACTGCTATCCCCACTCGTTTTTGTGACATGCGTTGGCACCCAAGTTTTAAAAGGTGTTGCCACACTACTATCCAACGCTACGACCCGATCACTCTGTTTAAAAATCGCTTCAGACCTTGTTTCCGCCAATAAATCTACAAAATCACGGGTATCGCTTCGCAATTGATTACTCCGAACCATTTGGATAAAAGACGGAGCAGCCATCATCGCGATAATTGCCAACACCGCAATGGTCACCATCAACTCAATTAAGGTGAACCCGTTTTCTTTTTGTCGCATACTCCCCCCAAGACACAGACTTTGCCCTATTAAAAATAATAACCAACAACTTTACAAAACCCTCACACTTCAGGATAAAAGGCATAAAAAAACAGATAACCGTCATATAACGGTTATCTGCCTATTTTTCATCAATTTTTTAAAGTGTTATATGCTTCGCAGTTTAAGCCTGTGTTACAGGAATACGTAACTCTTTGGGCAAACTAAAGGTAATGTTTTCTTCACGACCTGCCAGCTCTTCAGGGGCGGTTGCACCCCAGTCTTGCAAACGCTGAATCACTTGTTTGATTAAAATTTCAGGTGCAGATGCGCCCGCAGTCACACCAATCTTTGTATTCGGTTGAAACCATGCTTGGTTTAATTCATCGGCATTATCCACCAAGTAGGCTTGTTTCCCCATACGCTCTGCAAGTTCGCGTAAACGGTTAGAGTTAGATGAGTTTGGCGAACCAACCACCAACACCACATCACATTGATTGGCTAAGTCACGCACTGCATCCTGACGATTTTGAGTAGCATAACAAATATCGTCTTTACGTGGCCCTTGAATATTCGGATATTTTTGGCGCAAGGCATCAATCACTTTGGCAGTATCATCAATCGACAAAGTAGTTTGCGTCACAAAAGCCACTTTATCTGGATGCTGAACCGCAAGTGCAGCCACATCATCTTCATCTTCCACTAAATAAATTTCGCCGCCATTTTTCTTATCGTACTGCCCCATCGTCCCTTCAACTTCGGGGTGTCCTTCGTGACCAATTAAAATCGCCTCTGTACCTTCACGCGCGTACTTAGTGACTTCAATATGTACTTTGGTGACCAACGGACAAGTCGCATCAAACACTTTTAAACCGCGACGTTCCGCTTCTTGCTGCACTGCTTTAGATACGCCATGTGCACTAAAAATCACGATATTGTCATCGGGTACTTCATCCAGCTCATCGACAAAAATTGCACCGCGTTGGCGTAAGTCATCTACCACAAATTTATTGTGTACCACTTCGTGACGTACATATATAGGGGGGTTAAAACACTCAAGGGCACGATTTACAATCGCAATTGCTCGGTCTACACCTGCACAAAAACCACGTGGATTCGCCAATACAATTTCCATAGAACCCTCTATGTTGAAGTTAAATAGGTGGGATGTTTAAAAATTTATGCCAACAAAAGCCATCTTGGCTATTTTGTTTAAGGGGCGTCTACTCTAAAATAGAGAAGATATTTTATCATATCAGGAAAAATATCATGTCGGGTCTATTGTTTGTCGTTTCTGCCGCTTCAGGAACAGGCAAAACATCCCTCGTTAAAGCCCTGCTTGAGCGTGTGAATAATTTACACGTTTCAGTTTCTCACACAACACGCGGTCAACGTCCCGGCGAACTCGATGGTGTGCATTATCACTTCACGCAAAAACAAGATTTTATCGACTTGATAGAACAGGGCGGTTTTATTGAATATGCAGAAGTATTTGGCAATTATTACGGCACTGCGCAAGCAACCGTTAAAGAGCAGTTAGCCAAAGGTCACGATGTATTGCTTGAAATTGACTGGCAAGGTGCTCAACAAGTACGCAATCTTTTTCCTGAATCGAAGCAAATTTTTATTCTTCCACCAAGCCAGTTTGATTTACGCGAGCGTTTGTCTAACCGTGGCACCGATGCAGTCGATGTGATTGAACATCGTCTAGGCTGCGCAGTTGAAGACATGCAACAATATGTCAATTTTGACTATGTGATTATTAATGATGACTTTAATAAGGCTCTGCACGATTTAGAATCGGTGATTACGGCTAATCGTTTGGTGATGGCGCAGCAGGCACATCGTCATCAAGCCTTGATTCAAAAGTTAATTAGCCCGCCAAGCGCGTGATTAAAACTTGAGTCTATAAGCAAAGCACCTTATACTGCACAGTCTGTTTAAATTTATTATTCGAACGAGAATTCTTATGGCACGCGTTACCGTTGAAGATTGTTTAGACCATGTAGACAACCGCTTTGAGCTTGTACTAGTGGCAAGCAAGCGCGCGCGTCAATTGGCACGTCAAGGCATTGAACCAACTGTAGAATGGGACAATGACAAGCCAACTGTAGTGGCATTACGTGAAATTGCTGTGGGTCATGTGTCTAAAGACATTTTGAAACAACGTGATCAAGACTATCAAACTTCGAGTCTTGACCTCGCACTTTCAGCAAATAACTTGAATTTAGATGGTTTTTCTTTCCAATAAGAACGACTTTCTGAAAAAGCCTAGTTTTTTACTAGGCTTTTTTGTTGTCTGAACTTTAATCTTGCGCTAAAAACCGTTATAACATAAGGATTAAGACCTGATTTTAAATGGTCTAATGACCTTATGTTTTGGTACAAAAAAATTGACAAGTCATGCAATATGCTTTTCATTATAAGGTCTAACTGTAGATTCGTTATCACTTGTATTTTAAAGGGTGTTATATGCCAGGCGTAGAGGTTAGCCAAGCCAAACAACAGCTTCAAACCATGATCGAACCTTACCTTAGCGTAAGTGAAGTCGAACAGGTGCTTACGGCTTGCGATTATGCCGAGCATGCGCATGATGGCGTTACCCGTAAAAGTGGTGAACCTTATGTGCTACACCCGATTGCGGTGAGTTGCATTTTGGCGCACATGCGGTTGGATGCCGACACGCTCATTGCTGCGCTATTGCACGATGTCATTGAAGATACCGACTACAGCAAAGATGACATCACAGAAAAATTCGGACGTACCGTTGCTGAACTGGTCGATGGTGTAACCAAACTTAGCCATTCCAGTGACAAGGAATACAACAAAGCCGCTTCGTTCCGTAAAATTCTGCAAGCGACCTTACAGGATCCACGTGTCATTATTGTGAAACTAGCAGACCGTTATCACAACATGACCACTTTAGATGCGCTGCGACCAGACAAACGCGCACGTATCGCCCAAGAAACCTTTGATGTATTTGTACCCATGGCACGTATCGTGGGTATGAATGAAATGGCAGATAACCTTGAACATTTGTGTTATCAAAACCTTGATTTAGATATGTATAACGATGTGCAAGCTGCCCTGTTGCACACCAAGCCAAAACGCTGCGAATACCAATCTAAATGGGAACAAAACCTTGCCGACCTGCTGCAAGACAATCAAATTGCAGGCCGTATTAAAAAGAAAAATAACAACATTGAATTACTGCGCCACTTTGTTAAAAACGATATTGATCTACAAGAACTGACCCACAGCCATGCGTTTGAAATTATTTTACAAAGCATTGCCGACTGTGACCGTTTGGCCGACATTTTACGTGACAGTTTTCAGGTCTTGCATTATGAAGATCATATTCGTCGCCCACTGCCAGGCGGTAACCAATCACTCATGATGCGTCTAAAAGGTGAGCAAACCACCTTATCACTCACCATTCAAACTGAATTAATGCGTAAAGCCGCACGTTTTGGTGTGGTCTTAGGTGAAAACGCACCACAAGCCTGTCGTTCTGCCATTCAAGCCTCTATGAAAAGCTTGAATGTGTTGATTGATGGTGAATGTGCCAAAACTACATTTAGCGATTTACTGGATTATCTGCACCAAGAGAAAATTCATGTTTATACCCCGCACGGACATTTACATGAATTGCCGCAAGGTGCCACCGCTGTTGATTTTGCCTATGCAGCCAGTTTGTTCTTAGGTAACCACGCAGTCGGTACAAAAATTAATGGTGAAAGCAAACCACTTTCGACGCCACTCATCAGCGGGCAAGTGGTCGAAATCATCACCGATGTTTTAGCCACACCAAACCCAGACTGGCTGAGTTTTATTAATACCCAAAAAGCCCGTCGTGCCTTACAAAACATTCTGCGTGATCAGGATATTGAAGAACAGCGTTTGGTGGGACAACAAGCACTTAACCGTGCACTAAAATTATTTAATCACTCGATTCAAGACCTGACTGAGGCCGATTGGTTAAATGTGTTGCAATGGCGTCATATCGACTCCAAAGACCGTTTATTTGAGCAAATTGCAGTCGGTGATTTATTGCCGCAGTTGGTGGCAAATCACATTTACGCACTTGATCAGGACAGCAACGAACATTCTGACCGTCTGATTCAAGGCACAGAAGGCATTGACGTGAAATATGCGCACTGTTGCAACCCTGTGCTAGGCGATCCGATTCAGGGTAACTTGTCACGTCGCGGTTTGATTGTGCATCGTGCGCGCTGCAACAACTTACTGCATGAGCAGCATCAACATCCTGAAAATATCATGCCGCTACAATGGACTTCGGAAGATGTTGATGACGTGAGTTTTACGGCTTACCTCAGCATTGATATGGATATGAATGACGAACAAATTTCCGATTTGATCTATCAATGTCGTAAGGCCAAAACGGGTGTGGAAATGGTACGCAGCCACGATGGCAAGACTCATGTGAATATTGTGGTCAATAACCGTAAGCAAATTGCCAAAATTATTCGTGATTTGCGTATGCACTACGGTTTCCCACGGATTAGCCGTTTAGCGCGTCCCATCAGCATCGCAGAAGAAGCCAAAGCTTGTTAATTTAATGTGGCTACATAGTTTGACTGTGCCGTACATTCACCAATTTTGCATTATAGACTCATCAGGCTACTGAAATGCAGTCGGATGGTCTATGATGTTCGTACATTATTTTAGGAGAAATCAATGTCTCGCCAAGTCATCCATACTGAAAATGCACCTGCAGCAATTGGTACTTACTCTCAAGCCATTTTAGTGGGCAATACTGTTTATTTATCAGGTCAAATTGGTTTAGACCCATACAGCATGGAATTGGTGGAAGGCATTGAAGCGCAAATTCGCCGCGTATTTGATAACCTAAAAGCCGTTTGCGAAGCGGCGGGTGGCTCTTTGGCCGATATTGCCAAGCTCAATATTTTCCTGACCGATTTATCTCACTTCCAATTGGTCAATCAGATTATGGGTGAATATTTTGCACAACCTTACCCTGCGCGTGCAGCCTTAGGTGTGGCCAGCTTACCTAAAGGTGCTTTAGTTGAAATGGATGGCGTGGTGATTATCAATTCATAAGTCATTATCATTCAAATACTTAAAAACCAATAAACGATGCCACCTATTGAGTGGCATTTTTTAATTCAAAAACCCAATTACAATAAATGACTTTTTAAATGATTTTTATTGACAAACGATAATAATTATCAATAATAACACTTATCTTATTTCATTATTGTGGTTGCATTCATGTACGTTTGCTTATGCCGTGGTATTACAGATCAAGACATTAAAGAAGCCGTTGCCAATGGTGCAGACAGCTATCGTGAAATTCGCGATATGTTTGATTTAGGTACGTGCTGTGGTCGCTGTGCGCCTGAAACTCGCGCCATCATTAGCGATGAAATTGCACAAATTGCGTCTCGTCTTGCCGTCGCTGCCTAAAGCTGACGTTTTATTGCTCTCCCACATTTCAGTATTATAATTTTTACTCGGTGTTTCCTCCCCCGCTTCCGACTACAGCGGGTTTTTCTTGTCTTACATTTCTTCACACCGCCTAGCTAATTGTTTTTGATTGCGATTTTCATTTGCCGTTCTATAAATCACTCGCCATTTTGCCCAGTCTTGTTTAAGATAGAAATATAGATTGCCTTAAGCGGTTTAAGGCAGAAATTGTTGATGGAGTGCTGCAATGAAAGGCAATCGTGATGTGATTAATCAGTTAAACCAAGTTTTGTATCATCACCTGACTGCAATTAACCAATATTTTTTACATTCACGTATGTTTAATGATTGGGGCATTGAGCAACTGGGTTCGGCTGAATATAAAGAGTCGATTCGTCAAATGAAACATGCTGACAAAATTATTGAACGTATTTTATTTTTAGAAGGGCTACCAAACTTACAACACTTGGGCAAATTGTATATCGGTCAGCATACAGTTGAAGTTTTGAATTGCGATGTTCGTAAAGTCCAAGAAAATATTGAAGCGATTCAAAAAGCGGTGGTTTTAGCAGAGCAACAATTGGACTATGTAACCCGTGATTTGGTTCAGGAAATTTTAGAGAAAGAAGAAGAATATTTAGATTGGGCAACGACACAGCTTGATTTGGTTGAAACTGTGGGTATTGAAAACTATATTCAAAGCCAACTCTAAGATTCATCTGGTTTAGATAACTCAAAAGACTGGTTTTCCAGTCTTTTGTTTTTTGGGGCACTTTACCTAAAATTCAGTATCTTGCCTATCTCTAATGAAGAAGCTCTCAATATCAATATATTTTACTTATGCGCATTTTAAATTCTTGGATTTATAAAAAAGTATTTATAACGCAAAAAAATGTTTCATGGGTTGCATCTGTTGATGCAATATCCGAATAATAAAAATTCCATAATCCTGTTTTTTATAAAAAATAGCATGTTGATGATGATCGTGACGGCGTATTCCCTCGCCAATATCTACACATGCATAACCAATCAGCGGTGAACTCACTAACAAATGAAAGGTATTTTCCAAATGTTGCGTGTATTGGTCAGCTGAGCTACACCAAAATTAAGTAAGGTGTATTCATAAATAGCAGTGAAGTCGTCGACAGCTAAATTTGATAGCTTATACACGATGCTTCTGCTTCACTTGAGCCGCAATATCTTTTAGGCTGAGTGTACTTTCTCCACTGTTCTCACCTGCTTCAATCGCTTGCTTTAAAGCTGCAGTTTGATTTTCTTGCTGTTCCAATAATCTTAATGCAGATCGCATCACTTCACTGGTTGAACCATAACGTCCAGATTCAATCAGTTTGCTCACGAAGTCATCGAGTTGTGGGCCAATTGTTACACTTGTAGTTCTCGCCATCAGCATGCCTTATTGTGTGAATAGATCATACAATTCTAACACAACTCCCTTTATCTGAACAAAATTTCAGCATCTCTTTAAATTTTCGCACATGAAATCAATTTTATAATGAATACCCCTCTCTTTTTAAAGAAAGGTTGGGAGAGATTTTCAACATTGAAAATTTTCACCATATTTGGCTTATATTTTTTTAATCCCTCTCCTTGCGCCATACATGGCTCACCTTTTTCAAAGGGGGAAGCCACAGAAGCATATTCTTAAAATAGAATACTTAAATCAGCGCGGCTTTGCCTCATCCAATAAAATCGCATAATCCACATTGACCTGCCACAAAGTGCTTAACAACCATAATTGCTTTTTGGCTTCTGCTTCATAACCGTTAAATGCTAATACGCGTGCATATTTCAATAAATCGTAGCGGGTTGGATAATTCAACACAATTTCATGGATATCCTGCAATTGTTCAGGCGTTTGTAGGCTATACGGATTTAATCGAATCCACGCAATGCGGCGGTTAAATTCTTCGAGTACCAAAATACGCTCATGATGGGTGATTTTTTCAGGTGTGTGTTCGTAGCGTACCGACTGATTTAGTTTGGGCACCATTACTTCATAATCACTATAAATCAGCATCAGCAACAATGCGCCAAGTACAAAAGTAATGCGTAAATAAATTGCAGATAAAGTGAAGCTTTTTACCACACGTTGTGACTGAACCATGCCGATAATAAAACCTACAGGCAGCAAGAAGTAGGCATAGTTTTGTGGAAATTCCAGCATGGCATGCACGCTAAATGCACCGAGCATTAAAATACCCACAACCGATTCCACCGACTGAGTATCTTTATGCAGTTGGTAGCCCCAATAGCCCAGATACGCCAAAAATGGTACGCCTAGTATCACACCATTCCAGAGTAAAAAGTCCAAAATAAAATTGTGTGCGCTACGAATCCACACAGGACCTTGCACAAATTCGCTAATCGTGACATACGCCACACTGGTTTGATGCCAACCATAGCCCCACCACGGTTGATGTTCAATCGCAGCGAGCATTTGCTGCCAAATGGCCAAGCGCGACATATCACCTGTGGCGCGCTGTACCACATCACGAGATTGCACCGAAAGGTCTGCACTTTGTGAGAGCAATTGACTAAAAGCAGGTGCGATAAAAATCAGCCCGATAAATGCGGCAAACCACAGCAAGCTATAGCGACATTTAATCCGCATTACGCCACGGTATTGTTGATAGCTCAAATAGGTCAAGAGACACAGCGACGCCAACCATGAAGTCCGTGATTGACTCAGTACCACACCGACCAAAATCATGGCAGCTGCAATCACAATCCATACGGTTTTAAGTTTTTGTTTTTCGTATAAATATAGGCATGCCATAAGCGACATCACCAAAAAAGTCGCCATATTATTCGGTTGGGCGAAATTGGCATAAGGACGTTGCCCGATTTTTATATCCACCATCATTGGCAGGT
Organism: Acinetobacter seohaensis; assembly: GCF_056431365.1. NCBI lineage: Bacteria > Pseudomonadati > Pseudomonadota > Gammaproteobacteria > Moraxellales > Moraxellaceae > Acinetobacter > Acinetobacter seohaensis. The sequence continues at coordinate 1,422 of NZ_JBWKMK010000140.1, read as the reverse complement.
GTTGATCGAGTGTGAGCCACTGGCAAATTGCCATGAATGCGGTCATACTTCCTACGCCGAGTAGCACATAACTAAAGCCTGTAAAGATGCGTTCACGTTCAATACTATTTTGAGTAAGGTTATAGCCAAAAATGATCGCGAGCCAAAAACTAAAGATATACACACTGCTGAGCAAGGCTTTGTCAAAGAAATAGACTAAGCCTAAACTCCACTGAATGAGCGGAACACTGCACAATGCCAGTAAGGGCAGGCTGATTTTGGGTATTTGTAATTTTGCTTTAAAAAAGCAGGCTGCAAGGGCAAACAGGGAAAAAAATGCGTAAAGCTCACCTGTATAGGTAACCCACGGGCGGTAGTGAATGGGCAATAGCCATGCAAGGGAGATGAGGATGGCAGCCAAAAGCAGCAATGCAGATTTCATAAGAAAACTAGACTAAAAAACTGGCTCTATCTTATATTTTTTTTGGCAAGATGATAGTGCTTTGTGTGGTAAGTTTGATTGGAATTCTGCCAGTCTTAAAATGGGATGATCGCATGGGGAATACTTAAATTCCCCATTTTTAACTTAAGAAATTATTTCCACGGTCTTAGGTCTACTATTTTGATGATAGATGCGGATTCTTTATTGACTAAAACCACCATATCTACGGCATTGGCTTTTAAAGGTAACCAAGCATCTGCTTTTGGGTAGTTTGCTAAAGTTTTTTCAACTTCAGTTTTTGAGTTGTACTGTTCCAATTCTACTAGATTCTTTGCTTTCTTTTGTATTACTTGAGCCTGTTTCAATAATGGTTCATATAAAGATGGCTGCATACTTGGAGAAACCCCCGTTTGCAATTCTAAAAAGGTACGGCTAGCTTTTTCTTCTTCATTCTTTGCTACTTTAATAGCAACCCATTTGGGTCTCAAAAAACTTAGTTGATTATATGGAAATTTGGCTTCTTTGAGCATCTCTGTTGGAATACTATTTGCTTGAACTAATTCGAATCTCATTGTATCAAAGGCTAGCCAAACTGGTCGGCTGATAGAAATATTATATACACCGTATGTTAATGCGGAAATCTGCAATAAAAAAATTATAAATAAGTCAAATTTAAGTGTCTTTTTGCCTTGTTTAGCAACAAGTAGTGTCAATAATGGACCTAAAATTATATCTATAATAAGCATCATTACAAAAATATTTATTACCCCAATTGCTTTAGCTATTGGTTGTGGATGCCAAAGAAAAAAACAATCCACACACAACAAGCAGCAACAAGAATAGATAAAGCCAAATGAACGGCTTTGTTGCATATACCTAGCCTAGAAAGATTATTCAGTCCTATAATTTCAATATGAATAAACCTGCTCCTAAAATCTATCGTACAACTAACTGGTCTTCCTACAATCGTGCCCTCATTAACCGAGGTAATATTTCCATTT
>NZ_JBWKMK010000139.1:0-44614 GCF_056431365.1 Acinetobacter seohaensis | reverse complement strand
GGATTGGATAATCAATAGATATGGATGCTAATATACCAAGACACTCACCTAAAATACAAAAGATAATCATTTAAATCTCTAATAAATACCCACCTTGCCACTACTGAATCGACATAGACAAAATGAGCACTTATGCAAATATTTGTCTATATTTTTAGTTATAGTTAATTACTCTCCTCCGAGAAGACCTTTCCATGGGTTAGACATTAAGTCATCTTGATCTTCAATAGTGACTTTAATTTCATCATTCAATAATTGTCTAATCAAATGAACCTTATCATCTGGGATGAGCATCAGTTGAGCATTTAGTCCTGCCGCAATAATTTCTAAGGTATCTAATCGAGGATTGCCTTGACTTTCCAGTTTTTGGTACTGCTGTCTTGAAATGCCTGTACGTGATTGCATATCAACTTGCTTTAAACCCAATAGGGTTCGTCTTTTTTTGACTTGCTGTAGTAAAGACTTATTTAGTGTAGACATATTTATTGCTTTTTGGTGGTATAAGAAGCATATTAGTTGCTTTTTTATTAAGAAGCAATGACAGAAATTATTAACAGGCTCCGCGGCATCAATATTTAGGATCTAGGCAAGCTGATCTTGTTTAACATAAGCCACTTAGTAGTAGCTAATACTATCTTTTGTTTTGGAGTTTTTTTTATCTTGTATGATTGATACTTTGGAGCATCATCTACACGGTTTTTTGTTCACAGTTTTGAAAGAGCACTTTTGTAAACTTACTTTTTTAAGTATAAAAATTTCTTATGAAGTAAAATATTGAATAAAACAACAATAAAAAAGCCCCAGTCATTCAACTGAGGCTTTTAGAATCTGGAGCGGGAAACGAGACTCGAACTCGCGACCCCAACCTTGGCAAGGTTGTGCTCTACCAACTGAGCTATTCCCGCATGCGGTGTATAATACATGATGCAAAAATAGGGTCAATCCATTTATGCAAAAAATTAGCTTAATTGCATAAATAAACGACATTTTTTAGAACAACTGGCGATGAGATCGCCAAATTTAAGTAGAAAAACACGCTGTAACAGCACCAAGCACGAATGATTCTGCCAAAGTGCTGAGAATTGTATAGAACGCAGTTATACTGCTAGGCAGCCTTTAAACCATTTTGGGAAATACAATCATGAGTTTAGAACAACAATTGTTGCAACGCTTAGCTGCTTTAAATCCAAGTCATTTAGAAGTTGTGAATGAATCTGCAGGGCATGGCGGTTATTTCCCAGGAAAAGAATCCCATTTTAAAGTGGTGATGGTCAGTGATGTTTTTCAGGGCTTACGTTCGGTACAACGTCATCAAAAAATTTATGCCGCTGTGGGTGATCTACTCGCGCCAAATAAAATTCATGCGCTTGCGATTCATGCCTTTGTTGCCTCTGAGTGGCAAGGCCAAGATACGTCAAGCCCTGAATGTGCACATGCACCAAAAGATGCGTAAGGGAAGGCTATAGATGGAAAATTTATCAATGCTGAACAATATTCACGTTGCTGCAGTGGCTTTGTTGCTGTTGGTGATTGTGGTGCGTGCCATGACTTTATTTAAAGGTACATTGAACCACTCTCCAAACCCTAAAGCATGGAAAGTCTTTGTAGCTTTGCAGCATTCGGCACTCACGCTGATTGTGGTGACAGGAGTCATTGCCTTATTTCTGAAGGATTTTCAGGTCGAAGCTTGGTTTTATGCCAAAATTATTTTATTTTTTGTGATGCTTTCTTCTTTGATTAAAGCGTATAAAAAAGATGAGCGTATTTTGCTGGTGCAGCGCCGTGTTGGCTGGGGACTGGCCCTGATTGCTTTCATTGCCATTTTAGGTTTGGTTATGCTTAAACCAAGTTTTGGCTAGGGCAAGTTTAAGGATTGTTAGACACTATGCGCCAACAATCATAGCGGGTCGGTTAAACTGAACATATAACAAGAACTGAAGTCATTCAACGAGGGGCGACAATGCGCACACGTGTGGTGTTTAATCAGAAAGGTGGTGTTGGAAAATCCAGTATTACCGTCAATTTGGCTGCAATCAGTGCGCATCAGGGTTTAAAAACATTGGTGATTGACCTCGACCCGCAAGCCAACTCCAGCCAATATTTATTGGGTGATGATGCCACTTATTCTGCCGACAAGCCTGCGCTTGAACCCAACATCGAAAATTACTTTGAAGAAGTGTTGGGTGCAAATCAATCCAAAGGCTTATTAGGCAATGCTTTAGGCTCAATTTTAAAAAACCGCAGCAAAGGTTTAGAAGCCTATGTGCATCAATCGCCATTTAAAAATTTGGATGTAATCCCTGCGAGTCCGCAATTGGGCGGTTTGGCACACGCACTTGAATCGAAACATAAAATTTACAAACTGCGCGATGCCTTGCAACAATTGTCCGATCAATATGACCGTGTATTTATTGATACCCCACCTGCATTTAACTTTTTTACGCTCTCTGCCTTAATTGCGGCAGATCGGGTGCTCATTCCTTTTGACTGTGATGTCTTTTCTAAACGTGCCTTACAAAGCTTGATTGAAAATGTTTTGGAAACTCAGGATGACCACAATGCAAACTTGCAAATTGAAGGCATTGTGGTGAATCAATATCAAGCACAGGCCAAGTTACCGCGTGAAGTGGTGCAGCAACTTAAAGATGAAGGTTTACCTGTTTTGAATAGCATGTTGCCGCCTTCGGTGTTGATGAAAGAATCACATCATAAAAATTTGCCATTAATTCATTTGGCAACAGATCATAAATTGACGCAGGCCTATCAATCGTTGTTCAATGAAATTGAGCAAGCGTGATACAGAGGTAGACATGAAAACATTTGCAATTGGTCTTGTCGCGGCAAGTAGTTTATTGCTGGGGGCTTGTGCGACCACAGTGAAACCTAGCTATGTGTCGCCTACACATTATCAGGCTTTGAATTGCCAACAATTACAAAGCGAATATAACCGTATTCAGCAATATATTGAAAGCGGTGTCGAAGCGCCGAAACGTACAGGTGTTGGTGTAGGTATCGGTTTAGGCGGTGGTTGGGGAAGCCGTGGCGGTTGGGGCGTTGCACCGAGTGTTTCAGTCAATATGGGACAGTCATCCAATACTAAAAGAACAGAACTGGCACGTCTTTTAGGTGAACAAGAAGCCATTGTACAAGCAGCAAAATTTAAAGCTTGCCCGATTATTGTTAAGCCCAAACCTGTAACATCTTAAATTTTAGGATTTGCGAATATTTCGTCCGTGGTGCTGCCATTTGTGCAGCACCATTGCTTAAAAAATGTAGCAAGATAATTCAAGGTTGATCTCAATCTAATATTTTAAAAACAAAAACTTAATTTTATTTTCTGTTCTATTTATACCCTTGGGTCAGTCCTGCCAGATAGAAAAACTTGTCATTTTCAATGGCTTTCATATAAGGTGTGCTCCTATTTTTGATTTGCATGCTCTGGTGTTTATGATTGAAAGTTGGCTCTTTGTCCTAGCAATGATTGCGGTCTTGATGATTCCTGGCCCGACCAATGCGCTATTGGCAAGCTCAGCCCACCAACAAGGCATTGCCAAAACCAGTCTGCTGATTCCCGCAGAGTTTTTTGGTTATATGTATGCCATTAGTCTGTGGGCGTTATTCATTCATTTGAGTGCGCCAATTTGGCCTTATTTAATTGATATACTGCATGTTTTAAGCGCAGGCTATGTGTTTTGGATGGCTTTTCATTTATGGAAGCAGTCACATTTAGAGCAACATTGTCAAAAACACTCTGCCATTCGCCCTGCACAATTATTTTTTTCGACTTTTAAAAACCCGAAAGCCTTGTTATTTGCGGCAGGTATTTTGCCTACAGAAACATGGGATAACCCGACCAACTTTGCCATGGTCTATGTCTTATTTGGTCTGATTTTATTGCCAACAGCGTTATTTTGGATGTCTTTTGGGCGAGCAGTTTTGGCGCGAGAAACCAATAAAGTGACGGCAGATTTGTTATATAAAGGCTCGGCTTTGCTGTTGGTGGTGTGTATGCTGCCAGTGGTAGCACGTTTTTTCTAAAGATTTAGAGATTTTTGGTGAGTTGAGCACTCATCTCACCTATTTTGAATGGATAAGGGCAGCACTGTTCAACAGGCATGCCCAAAGAATTTCACAACTTAAGCAGTTTTTTTCTTGAGTTTTTGGCGAATAAAACCAATCACCCCAGGCAAGACACTTAAAATAATAATGCCGAAAATTAAATGGGTGAAATTGTCTTTCACAATTGGCATATTGCCAAACAAATAACCGAGTGTAATAAACGACGCGATCCAGCAAAAAGCGCCAATTACGTTATAGGTTAGGAAGTATTTATAATTCATGCTGCCTGCACCCGCCACAAAGGGCGCAAAGGTACGCGCAAAAGGCACAAAACGCGCAAAAATAATGGTTTTTCCGCCGTGTCGCTCAAAAAACTTCTGGGTTTCGATCAAATGTTTTTTATTGATAAAACGTGATTCCAGCTCAAAAACCCGTGGACCAATATATTTACCAATGTGGTAATTCAAGGTGTCACCGAGTACCGCAGCAGTAAACAATAAAATACCCAAAATCCACGGATCCATCACTCCTGTCGATGCAGCCAGTGCGCCTGCTGCGAACAGCAAACTATCGCCAGGTAAAAACGGCATGACCACCAAGCCTGTTTCTACAAAAATAATCAGGAATAAAATAGCGTAAATCCATACCCCATATTGGGTGATGAATTCGAGCAAATGTTCATCGACGTGTAAGATAAAATCAATCAGTTCCATGGGGAAAAAACAAGCGAAAGTGTGCCCAAATCCTAGCAGTCCACAGGCGGAAAGTCAGTATGAAAAGGTAAATAATTTTCACAGTGATTTTAGGGATGCTAGACCAGCCACATCGGTTCTTTTTCGTTGCATAGATGCAACAACATGTCTTTTAAATGCGTATTTATCCTGAATTTTGAAAAAACTAAGATGTATTTGTCTTCAAGAATGAATCAAAAATATAGGTGATCTGATGTTTAATCCAAATGTTGTGTTAAAAAGTGTGGTCGAAAAAGCAAGTGTGCAAGCCATTGTAAGTTTATTTGCACGTGCTTTTTTAGCGTATTTATTTATTGTATCTGGTTGGGGAAAAATTGCAGGCTATGATGCAACAGTGGGCTATATGCAAGCTATGGGTGTTTCAGGTTCATTGCTACCTTTGGTGATTTTGCTAGAACTTGGTGGTGGTTTGGCAATTCTATTCGGTTTACAAGCACGTGTCGTGGGTTTGGGTTTAGGTGTTTTTAGTCTTTTAACTGCATTTTTATTCCATGCTGCACCAGAAGATGCGCTGAATTTTATGAAAAATATTGGTTTGGCTGGCGGTTTCTTCTACATCATGCTTTACGGTGCAGGCAAAATAAGTCTAGACCATCTTTTGGAAGCAAAAAAGTAAGTCATTGATTTCCACATCAGCTCAACAATTTAAGCAATCTTCAAGAAGGTTGCTTTTTTTATGCCATAGAAAATGCATAGTCTTTTAAAACTTAGAGTATGTGGTCACTGCAATATCACGAAGAAAAATAGCCATTTTTAGGATTGTCTGAATAGTGTGCGCAAGGCGTGGAAAAATGCTAGAATAGCGCGCTTAATTCGTTTGCCTTTCTATAGTTGTTTGTCATGACTACCAATACTCAAATTACTGAAGATCGTATCCTGATTCTGGATTTCGGTTCGCAATATAGCCAGCTGATCGCACGTCGTGTTCGTGAAGCGGGCGTATATTCTGAAATGTATGCCTACGATATGTCGGAAGAAGACATTCGTGCATTTAATCCAAACGGTATTATCTTATCGGGTGGACCTGAAAGTGTTCACCAAGCGGGTAGTCCACGCGCACCTGAAATTGTATTTAACTTAGGCGTACCTGTACTGGGTATCTGCTATGGTTTACAAACCATGTCAGAACAACTGGGCGGTAAAGTTGAAGCGGGTTCAGTACATGAATTCGGTTATGCCGAAGTCGATATTTTGGTACGTGACAAACTGATTGGTAACTTGCAAGACCGTGAAAACCAATTGCACGTTTGGATGAGCCATGGCGATAAAGTGGCACGTATTCCAGAAGGCTTCCAAATTACTGCAAGCACGCCAAGCTGCCCAGTGGCAATGATTTCTGATGAAACACGCCGTTTCTATGGGATTCAATTCCACCCAGAAGTAACGCACACGGCTAAAGGTGCAGAGTTATTGTCTAACTTCGTACATCAAATTTGTGGATGTCGTGGTTTGTGGACACCAGAACACATTATCGACTTGCGTGTAGAGCAATTACGTCAGCAAATTGGCGATGAAAAAGTATTGCTTGGTTTGTCGGGCGGTGTGGATTCTTCTGTGGTTGCGGCATTGTTGCATAAAGCCATTGGCGATCAATTAACGTGTGTATTTGTAGACAATGGTTTGTTGCGCTTGAACGAAGGCGATCAAGTGATGCAAATGTTTGCAGAAAACATGGGGATTCGCGTGATTCGTGCCGACGCTGAACAGCGTTTCTTGGGTGCATTGGCTGGCGAAGTTGATCCAGAGAAAAAACGTAAAATCATTGGTCGTGAATTTATTGAAGTTTTTGCCGAAGAAGCACGTAAGCTGGATGGCGTGAAATTCTTGGCACAAGGTACGATTTACCCAGACGTGATTGAATCTGCAGCCAGCAAACAAGGCAAAGCGCATGTGATTAAATCACACCACAACGTGGGTGGTTTACCAGAAGATTTAGCTTTTGAATTGGTTGAACCATTACGTGACTTGTTTAAAGATGAAGTTCGTAAACTTGGCACCACTTTAGGCTTGCCACACAGCATGATTTACCGCCATCCATTCCCAGGTCCAGGTTTGGGCGTGCGTATTTTGGGTGAAGTGAAAAAAGAATATGCAGACATTTTACGTCTAGCTGATGATATTTTCATGCAGGAATTACGTGCAAGTGGCTGGTATGACAAAACAGCTCAAGCATTTGCAGTATTCCAACCTGTAAAATCAGTTGGTGTCGTAGGTGATGGCCGTCGTTATGCATGGGTAATCGCACTACGTGCCGTAGAAACAGTGGACTTTATGACTGCACGTTTCGCACACTTGCCGTATGATTTGGTTGACCGTATTTCAACGCGCATCATGAATGAAATTGCAGAGGTTTCACGTGTGGTTTATGACGTATCATCTAAACCACCTGCAACCATTGAATGGGAGTAATTCAGGGATTTCGCGAAGCACTGCTTCGTGCCTGAATTACGCCAAGCGCTATGTGCGCGGCAGTCGGGGTTTCAAGCAGCACTGCTGCTTGCCAGTTTTACGACATGAGCCCATTTTAAAGCACGGCTTTTAAAATGGGTGCAAGATGCTTGCGGCCTAGCTTTCCTCTTGCACATAAAAAAAGAGCACTCCATGTGCTCTTTTTTATGCCTGCTAAACAATCCAAGATTTAATTTCTTTTTTTACCGTAGATTTAGGGGGCTCAGGCATCCCCACATCAAAACTGATGACACAATTTCGTCCACGTTGTTTGGCTTGGTATAAGGCCAAATCGGCTTCTTTAATTAGGGTCTGTAAGTCGGTTTGTTGTGGTTTTAAACTGGATACTCCAATGGAGACAGTGAAATTAAAACATTTTTTATCAATGCACATTTCATGCTGAGCAATTTTTTGTCTTAAGCGTTCTGAAATCATCAGTGCTTCATCTAAGCTGGTTTCACTAAGCAGAGCGATAAACTCTTCACCGCCAAAGCGTGCCAAAATATCCTTGCGGCGCATTTCTTTACGAGCAATGTCTGCAATATTTTGTAAGACCCGATCTCCAATATCGTGCCCATAGGTATCGTTAATTTGTTTAAAAAAGTCGACATCAAACATTAGTAAGCAGACCGATTCAGATTTAGGCCATGCATGAATTTTGTGTTCTGCCATGTGTACAAACTGACGTCGGTTATTGAGTTGGGTCAGTTCATCGGTGTGTGCCAAGGCTTGCAAGGTATGAAAATTCCAGTCATCCAGCAAACTGCGTAAAAAGTGATGGCGGGCATTTAGGGTGTTGATCCAACTGATATACAAACTCAACAAACATACAGGGATATACACCACCATAAAAACTAAGGCATCCTGCAAATTGGTGAGGGAAATCACCCCCAAAAACATGAGTACGCTCATGACCAATGAATTGTAGACCGCAGGGCGGAAACGCACTTGAATACATAGGTTCGCCATGAGCACAAAAATGACCGAGGCATACACATAAGTGGAAATCCAAGGGCTTTGTGATTGCGACAGGATATAGAACCAAATACCGCAGCACAGTGTGGCGCTGACCGGTAAAATTAAATCTAGCAGGCGAATATCTTTGATCAATTTAAAGCAGAAATAATTGCCAATCAGCGCCAATACAACAGCACTGAGACGGAGTGTGGCCGAGAGTGTAGTGACATCTGGAATGATGAAATAATCGATAAAGAAATACAGCAGGAACGTCATTTGCCCAATGTAATTGACTTGGCGTAAATAACGACGCTGATGTAAATTCTGGTGTTGATAAAAATGTGTTTCAAATTGCGGCGGGAGTTGCGCAGCAGGGTGCTGCAATGCTTTTTCAATTGCTTGTCGGTTTTCAAGATCACACTCAGTTGTTTTTAAAAGTTTTTCTGAGGCTTCCTGATTGCTTAAAATCTTCGAACGGGTCTGTTCCCTCATTCGAGCTTTTACAGACATAGCGATATTTACTCAAATTGACAACTTATAGTGAGGATTATGCGCAAAATGCAGAAAAAATAACCTCCCTAAATTTGGGTATTTTCTCTATTTTTTTAAATTTTGGTCAAAATTATGCCATATATTTTAAGGTGTAGTTCAAGTTTGAACCATAAAAATCAGAACAACAAATTTCATCTTGCTCTTCGTTAGTGATTTACTATATTTAATAGTCAAGGAATTTACAGAAATATAAGAGGTATAGGATGAGCAACAGCAATTATACCGAGCTTTCCAATTCAGACGATTGTGATAAGTACGTCAAGCAATTTATACAGGAATTTCCACTGCGTAGTGCTGAAATTGGGCAGGGAACTTTAATTAAACGTGCTTTACCGAGTCGGCATAAACGCATGATTGGGGCATGGTGTTTTCTAGATCACGCAGGTCCTGTTAATTTTCCACAAGGTGAAGGCTTAGATGTCGGGCCGCATCCACATATTGGTTTGCAAACATTCACCTGGATGATTGAAGGCAGCATTATGCATACCGACAGTTTGGGTACTAAGCAATTGATTCGTCCCAAACAGGTTAATTTAATGACCGCGGGTTATGGTATTTCACATACCGAAGTTGCTCCCGACACCGAAACACACATGCATACAGCGCAACTGTGGATTGCTTTACCTGATGATCAGCGCAATATGGCGCCACGTTTTGATCATTACCCTGACTTGCCTGTGGTTTTGCTAGATGGAGTGGAATTTACCATCTTAGTTGGTGAATTTTTAAATACCACTTCACCAGTATTAGTACATAGTGAGTTGCTAGGGGTAGATATTTATAGTGAAACCAGCACGACAACCCGTTTGCCGCTGAATCCTAAATTTGAATATGGTTTGATGATGCTGGAAGGCACAGCCACTGTGCATGGGCATGAATTAAACGATGAAAATATGCTGGTGCTTGAACCGGGCTTAACCGAAATTCAGCTAGATTTACATGCGGGTGCGCGTCTGTTGCTATTGGGCGGTTTACCTTTTGAGTCGCCAATTTTGTTGTGGTGGAATCTCGTCGGTCGTACCCAAGAGGAACTCAGCATTGCACGTGAGCAATGGGTCAATCATGATCCTCGTTTTGGCACAATACCAGACTACGATGGACCACGTTTAGAAGCGCCGACTTTCCCCGCAAAAATGCGTGCATCAAAATAAATGATGGAATATCAATCTATAGGGAGCATCTTATGGCCAAGATTGGCACAGCACAGGTACGCAGTTTAGACACGGCATGGCAAGGTCAGATCCAAAGTGGTCAGCACCAATGGAAGGTAGATGAGCCTGAAAAGTTAGGTGGTCAAGATGCAGGTCCTGCACCTTATGATCTGTTATGTAGCAGTTTGGTCGCTTGCACCATGATTACCTTGCGTATGTATGCACAGCATAAGGGTTTGGATTTTGGCAAAATTCAGGTCGAGGCGGACTTCTTTACCAATCAGGAAGGGCAGGAGTGGATTGAACGCCGTGTGCAAACTGAAGCAGCGTTAGATGCAGAATTACAGCAAAAAGTACTGAATATCTGTCAAAAAACACCTGTGACGAAAACCTTGTTACGCAGTGTGGAAATTCGTACTGAATTGGGTTAAACCTAGAGTTGAATCCGTCTCTTATAAAAAGGCATGCAGGACATGCCTTTTTATAATGTTGCGTGAAACAGAAGATATAACAATCACTTAAAAACAGATGTAATAAAAACAAAATAGGACGTTTATGATTACTTTACACCACCTTGATCAATCCCGCTCTTTCCGCATTTTGTGGGCGCTCGAAGAGCTGGGTTTGGACTATGAAATCAAGTTTTACCACCGTCAGCCCAATTTAAGTGCGCCCAATGAATTGAAGCTGATTCACCCATTGGGTAAAGCACCAATTTTGACGGATGCAGAGCAGACCATTGCAGAATCTGCAGTCATTTTGGAGTACTTGCAGCAGCATTATGATACGCAAAGGCAGTTTAAACCGCAGCAGGCTTCAGCACAGCAAGCATATCAATACTGGATGCATTATGCCGAAGGCTCGCTAATGCCATTGTTAGTGATGCAATTGGTGATGACCAATGTGCCGCAGCATGTGCCATGGTTAGTTCGACCAATGGCGCAAAAAATTACTGCAGGTGTTAAAGCAGGGTTTATTCAGCCTCGTTTAAAAGATCATATTGCTTATTTAGAAGATTATTTGGGCAAACATGATTATTTTGCAGGGGATTTTTCTTTTGCCGATATTCAAATGGGTTTCCCGCTCCAAGCATTGCAAAGCCGTACCGGGCATCATTATCCACAGATTGCGGCTTATTTGGCACGCGTGGAACAGCGTCCTGCATTTCAGCGTGCACGCGAACGTGAGCAGCAGTTAATGCAAATCTAGCGATGATTTTTGTGAGTACATCGTTCTATAGACCTAAAAAAAGATGCCGAGGCATCTTTTTTTAATTGATTTTGGTCGATTGATAACAATGAGGCTTAGCGTTTCACGACAATTGAATCAATTCCACTATGCTGCAAAGTTTGCTGAGCAATCACTGCAGCATCGGCTGAATCATAAGGGCCTGAAATCACCCGATACCAAGTTTCACCACCTTCTACACTTTTCACTACATCTGCCGATAAACCATTCAAAATAATTTCGGCACGACGTGCATCTGCAGCATCTGGGTCGGTATAGCTACGCACTTGTAGAATATAGCTGGCTTGTACCACAGGGGCAGGCATTTCTGTCAGACCAACATTGGCTTCGCTGGCCGCTGGCGCCTCTACAGCAGCAGGCGCTTCAACAATGACTACGGTATTCTGTTGCTGTGTTTCAGGCACCGCTTGCTCAGGAATTGGGGTAACCTGTTGCTGTGGCAGCAAATCATAAAAACGATAGTCTTTGTTGGTATCTTCCTGATAATGCTCAGAATTGATTTGCCCTTTAGGCTGTACAGGTGCCCACGGTTTCCATAGCATTAAGGCTACAGCAAAACACAACACGATTAAAATCACCACGAGTGTGCCTAACCACGTTGGAATTAGTGGTTTTTTGGGCTTATTCGGTCGTTCAGATACACCGCGTTGCGTTTTTCCAAACACGTGGACTTCCTCTTGTTATGCTTTTATTTGGCTTTTACATTGTTTCTGGTGCAGAGACACCTAATAATTCTAAACCATTACGCAAGACTTGTTGTACGTTTACTGAAAGCAATAAGCGTGCTTGAGTCAAGGCTGCATCATCATTCAGAACTTTATGCTCATTGTACCAACCGTGGAACAATGCTGCTAATTCTTTCAAATAGTTACCTACCTGATGCGGTTCGTGGCTGTTGGCAGCACGTACTAAAATTTCAGGATACGCAGCCAGTTTGGCTAAAATTTCAGTTTCAGCATCTAGCTCAAGTTTAGCGGCAAACTGACGTGCAGTTGTCGCATTAAAATTCAATTGCGTAGCAGCAGCTTTTTCGAGCATACGACAAATACGTGCATGAGCATATTGAATATAGTAGACCGCATTGTCTTTACTTTGTGAAACGGCCAAATCTAGGTCAAAGTCAATGTGCTGTTCAGATTTGCGCATGACGTAATAGAAACGTGCAGCATCGTTGCCGACTTCTTTACGCAAATCACGCAAGGTCACGTACTGACCTGAACGGGATGACATTTGTACCATTTCACCACCACGCCATAAGCTCACGAACTGCACTAACAGTACCGTTAATTTTTTCGAGTCGTAGCCTAGTGCATCAATGGCCGCTTTCACACGTGAAATATAACCGTGGTGATCTGAACCCCAAATATCAATTAGGTCTGTGTAGCCACGTTGTAATTTATTCAGGTGATAAGCAATGTCTGAAGCAAAGTAAGTGGTTTGACCATTGCGGCGTTTCACCACACGGTCTTTTTCATCGCCAAATGCGGTCGATTTAAACCAGATATTGCCGTCTTGTTCGTATAGATAACCACGTTGATCTAGTGTTTGCAGAGCTTCATCAATTTTTTCAGTCAATGACGCTTCGCTAAACCATTGGTTAAAGGTGACACCAAACTCGCCCAAGTCATCTTTAATGTCGGCCAAAATAGCATTCAGCGCAGCCTGATGGAACACGCGGTAATCATCACCCAAGAGCGTTTGTGAATTGAAAATCAAACCATCAATGTGTTTTTCTTTGTCGCCCGACAAGACCACTTTGTTGCCATCGGCATCGAGTTCTGCCGCATATTGCACATCTTCAGGCACATTGTTATATACATCTGCAACAGGGCGTACATGGCGTTCACCATCCTGTTTTAAAATGCTTTGTGCGATGTCTTTAACGTAGTCACCCTGATACGCATTTTTGGGGAACACCAGCGTTTGACCTGCCAGTTCCAAATAACGCAAGTAAGTTGAAGTCGCCAAAATATCCATTTGACGGCCAGCATCATTGACATAGTATTCACGGTCAACTTTAGCACCTGTGGCTTCAAGTAAATTGGCAACCGTCATACCATAAGCAGCACCACGACCATGACCCACGTGTAGGCTTGAGGTTGGGTTAGCAGAAACGAACTCGACCTGAATGCGTTTTTCTGCATTGATTTGGCTGCGTCCAAATTGTTGTTTTTGTGCTTGAATTTGATCTAAAACACTAAAACGCTGGTCGGCATTTAAAAAGAAGTTAATAAAACCAGGGCCTGCAATCTCTGCTTTGCTGATGTCTGCAACTTCAGGCAGAGCAGCAAGAATTTTTTCGGCTAAATCGCGTGGCTTCATGCCTGCGGCTTTAGAGGCAATCATGGCAATATTTGATGCGAAATCACCGTGGCTGCGGTCTTTGGTACGGGTTAAATTACTCGTATTGTTCCAGTCAGATGGGAGTACACCTTCAGCTTGAAGGGATTGCACTGCATGATCGAGCGCTGCTTGTATTGCCGTATTCATATTTAGTCGAAAAATAGATGTGCAGAAAAACGCTAAATATAGCAAATTTCAGGGGCTTTAGGGGAGTGCAATTGTATGCTTTATCGAATTTCAGAGATTGTAGCTAAGCATGAACAAATTGCCTGAAAAATCATCCTTTAAGCAAGCAATTCATGGCATAGTATGCGGCATTCAGTGAGGCGAAAAGGCTAGAGCATGAAACAACGTGCAATGATTTTTGGCAATGTACCCAAATTACCCATGAAATGGGCCACGGTGGTAATGCCTTTCTTTTTATCATGTTTGATGAGTGGCATCATTTCGTTGATTAATATGATCCGAAATTTGGGCTGGATTGAGGGATTTTTTACCCTGTGGTTGCATAACTGGATGATTTCTTGGGCGTTTGCTTTTCCAGTCGTATTATGTGTGCTGCCTTTGGTGCGTAAGTTCACTGGCTTAATTGTAGATATGACGCCACTGCAACCACCCAAATAAATTAGGTTCGATGCCTATATAACATGGGCTATCAGAAATAAAAATCATTCAGATTTGGTTATCAAACTTCTAAATGCCCTATTTGCTGCAATTCGGGCTAAGCTAGTCAGATGTCAGATGGTGCATCTCAATCCATGCGCCATCAGCAACCGATTAGAATGAGATGAACAATGACAACCGCAAATTTGCAGCAGAAACGTCCTTTATATATTCCCTATGCGGGCAACGGCCTTTTAGAATTGCCTTTATTAAATAAAGGTTCTGCATTTTCAGAAGAAGAACGCACCCGTTTTAACTTGCATGGCTTAATTCCACATGCAATTGAAAATATTGAAGAACAAAGCCAGCGTTCGTATCAGCAATATTCTGCTTTTAGCGATGCCATCAACAAGCATATTTATTTGCGCAACATTCAGGACACCAATGAAACCCTGTTTTATCACCTGATTGAACAGCATTTGAGTGAAATGATGCCTATTATTTACACCCCAACTGTAGGCGAGGCATGTCAGCGTTTTTCCGATATTTACCGCCGTCATCGGGGTATTTTTATTTCCTATCCAGACCGTGCCCATATTGATGATATTGTACAAAACATCAATAAAAAGAATGTCAAAGTGATTGTGATTACCGATGGTGAGCGTATTTTAGGCTTGGGTGATCAGGGCATTGGCGGCATGGGTATTCCAATTGGAAAACTGTCTTTATATACAGCATGTGGCGGTATTAGTCCTGCCTATACCTTACCCATTACCTTAGATGTAGGCACCAATAACCCACAATTACTGAATGATCCGATCTATATGGGCTGGAATCAGCCACGTATTAGTGGTGAGGAATACTATCAATTTGTCGATCAGGTGATTGATGCGGTGAAACGCCGTTGGCCAAAGGCATTGATTCAGTTTGAAGATTTTGCTCAGAAAAATGCCATGCCGTTATTAAACAAATATCGTGATCAAATTTGTTGTTTTAATGATGATATTCAAGGCACGGCAGCCGTTTCTGTGGGCAGCTTAATTGCAGCATCACGGGCTGCAGGCAAACAACTGAAAGATCAAACCATTGCCTTCTTGGGCGCAGGTTCGGCAGGTTGTGGTATTGCCGAGCAAATTGTGGCGCAAATGGTGGTGGAAGGCTTAAGCGATGCTGAAGCACGTGCTCGTGTGTATATGGTGGATCGTTTTGGCTTATTCACCAGCAATCAGCCAAACTTGCTCGATTTCCAACGTAAATTGGCACAAAGTCCTGACCGTGTTGCACATTGGGGCAATCCTGAAGGTGTGATTTCTCTGTTGGACGTCATTCAAAACGCCAAGCCAACGGTATTGATTGGGGTTTCGGGGCAACCGGGTTTATTTACTGAAGAGGTGATTAAAACCTTGGCTGCCAATTGCGAGCGTCCAATTGTGTTGCCATTGTCAAACCCAACCTCACAAGTTGAAGCATTTCCTGCCGATATTTTGGAGTGGACTGAAGGCAAGGCCTTAATTGCAACAGGTAGCCCATTTGAGCCAGTGAACTATCAGGGCAAACTTTATAATATTTCCCAATGCAATAACTCGTATATTTTCCCAGGTATTGGCTTAGGGGTAATCGCTGCAGGGGCAACACGTGTGACAGACAGTATGTTAATTGCATCCAGTAATGCGCTGGCGGACTGCTCACCATTGTTGCAGGATCCAAATGCAGATTTATTGCCTGATTTAAATGAAATTCAGCAGGTGTCTAAATTTATTGCATTTAGAGTCGCAAAAGCAGCAATGGATGCAGGCGTTGCAGCTGTCATGAGTGATGAGGCATTACGAGAGGCAATTGAGGCTAATTTCTGGAAGCCTGAATATCGTGATTATAAACGTGTGACGTTTTAAGCAAAATTCATTCGTGTATTGTTAATGAAATAAGCCACAAGGCGTGCTATTGCACGCCTTGTTTTTATTTGGAATAGGATGGGGTTTGCGATGTGATTACTTGGAATTTAAGTCTTCAACTCACACTAAGCAATATAGTTCTGTTTTGGATTTAAATCGGCACAATTCAAAGGATTTAAGGCACATTGCAATTCATCAATTTGCTGCTCACTGACATAGCCTTGTCCAATCAGGTATTTTGCAACGTGGTCATCTCTCAGGCTTATAAACGCAGCATCGTACACGCCTAAATCGACAAATAAGGCTGCCGTTTCAAGACTGTTAAAACGGTCTAAATACACGTCATTGCCATACAGTAGAAAAATATGTTCAGTGGGTGCATGCGCATCGACTTTTAAGCGTTCTGCCAGCTCAAAAGGTGAGGTTTTAATGAACAGCAAATCGGACAATTCATCAAATTGAGCTGTATCGAGTTGTGCCTCATCTGTTTTGACTTTGCCTAACCATGCTTTAAAGACCAGTACCGCACCACCACGTAATAACATACTCCAAATATGCTGGCGGGTGCTTTGATCTAAGCCTTGCGCTTCTTGTTCCAAAACATCCAGTAATTGCTCCTCCTGTGCTGAAAGTTTGTTGAACAGACCTAAACCTTGTGGTTGATACGCCGCAGGGCGAAACACATCAAAATTGAGTTCTTCAAAGACTTGTAGGGCTAAGGGTACTGCGGTTTGATACAGGGTATTCAGCGCTTGTAGATGAGGAGCTTTGAGTTTGCTGTTTTGAAACAGACGATCCCAGTGAATTTCGGGCAATAGCGCATTTACGCCATATTGACGCTGTAGCTGCTGTGTTTGTTCTGCGAGCTGCTGTTCATGGTTCACGGTATTCATGAGATTCTTCCTAAAACGTGGAAACAGGTCGATCAACGCTTAATAGGGCAGGAAATTTGTTTGGATGTGGCTTGAAGATGAATGCGCTGATCATTTCTTGTACTTAGTTATGCGCGCAGATAGTCAATAGATGTATAAGACTAAAGTCTAATGTATTGCAATGTGCTCAGAAAAGCCTTTACAAACTCGGCAATTAAAGAAATTGTAAGCAAGTTTGGGTGTATTTGCTTACGATCTTGTCAGACTTTGCCATAGCGAATCTGACCATGATATTTAATGTGAATTGTAGCGCATCAAAAGGCAGTGTTTTTGAAAAGTTTGGTCAATTGGTGTGCTGCATCAGGTCAATCGCTGTCAATATTGACAGCAAATGTGTTGGATTTTCATTGTGGCCATATTTCGCTATGTAAAGTGAAGCTTGGTCATCAGACTAACAAATGTAACCAAACCAGAAAATGTAACAAGGTCGGTGCGTTCATCTCAGCTTTATCTCTGTGGGATGAGCGCCCCAAATTAGCCAAAGTTAGGTATGTGAATCAAGTCTCCGAAATTTTCAGACCCGATAACCAAGAACGTAGCGATGCTGGTTTTAATGGTTTTTTCAGCAAGACGATGTTGAGTTCTTTTAAGCGTTGCGGTAGTTCTGGATCAGAGTCAGCAGTAATTAACGCCACAGGTACATCGGCTTGACGATGTTCCAGAATAAAATCTAAACCGATTTTATCGTCATTTAAGTGCTGATCGACCAACCAAACTTGAATGTGCTCACGTTGAATCAACTCAATTGCTTGTTCAGGTTCGGTGGCTTTAAATACGTGATAGCCCCATTTACTCAGCAGGGTCGCCATGCCTTCCAAAATGGTTTCATCATTGTCTAAACACAAAATTTTATAGGCTTTGGTTTTCAACGGCACCACTTGCACAGGTGCAGCCACTACTTTTGGAGCTTCGACAATCGGCACTTCAATCATAAAGCACGAGCCTTTGCCCAATTCCGAATAGACATGCACAGGGTAGTTCAGCAAACTGGTCATACGCTGCACAATCGCTAACCCAAGACCTAGACCTTGCTCACCCCAAGGCGACGTATGTCCGCAACGCTCAAATTCCTGAAACAGTTTAATACGTTGTTCTTCGGCAATACCCGGACCTGTATCCCACACCCCAATTCTAATATGTTGTGGATGTTCTGCAGAACGTAACACGCCCACGACCACACGCCCTTTGGCGGTATAGCGCAGCGCATTGCTGACAAAGTTTTGAATAATACGACGAATCCATTGTGGGTCGGTATCAATCCAGAACTGTACGTCATGCACACGGAATTCAATGCCACGTTGTGCCGCAATGGATTTAAATTGCAGGCTTAAATCGCTGAGTAAGTCATGCAGTGGATAAGCCTGACGTTTCGGCTGAATCGTACCGCCTTCCAAACGGGCAATATCCAACAAGGCCGAGAGCATACTTTCTGCACCATGCAGGGCACGATCCAGTTGTTGCAGGGTTTTACGGTCTTCATCGGACTGAATACTTTGCTCTAAAGCCGTACTGAATAAGCGCGCTGCATGCATTGGCTGTAATAAGTCATGACTGGCAGCGGCAATAAAGCGGCTTTTGGACATATTGGCTTTGTCGGCTTGTTCACGTGCCAATTGCTGTTCTGCCAAAGCATCGGCCAATTGTTGTGTGCGATCTTGTACCCGTGCTTCAAGTACGGCTTCGTTTTCACGGAAAGCGGTAATATCGGCAAAGGTGGTCACGAAACCACCGCCTTCAATTGGATTACCACGCATTTGAATTACACGACCATCTTTACGGATGCGTTCAAACTCGTGTGCACTGCCCATTTTCATCCAGTGAATACGTTTACGCACGTGTTCTTCAATTGAGCCCGGACCACATTCACCACGTTCTGCGTTATAGCGAATCAAATCGGCAATTGGGCACCCGACATAGACAATATCTTTAGGATAATCAAATAGTTTGAGATATTGATTATTCCATGCTACCAAACACATATTTTCATCTACCACACTCACGCCTTGGGTCATGTGGTCAATCATGGTCATGATTAGGTTTTGGTTAAAGCGTTGCCATTGTGAGGCTTGGTCAAGAATATTCGCAACTTGCCCTAAAGCGAGTCCGTTATTGACCATGGCAGTGGTGAGCAAAGTACGCGCAGATGCTGCACCAATGGTGCCTGCCAAATATTGTTCGGTAAAACGCCACCACATGCCGTTGGCATTGGCATTTTCATTCAGCACCACATTATTTTGCTGACTAAACTGCTCAAAGGCTTGTCGGGTTGGAGATTCGCCTGTAATGCGTTTTGCCAGTGTGATTAAATCGCCTACTTTTAAACGCGCTACATCCTGATGTGAATAGCTGACCTCGTTGCTCATGTTCTGAGTTGGCAAAGGCTTGGTTTCATAATAAAAGAAACTTTCGGCCTGAATCTGTTCTGCCACACTTGGGCGGAAAATACGTGACACCCAAACATATAACAAAATATTTAAACCGAGCGCCCAAACCACCCCATGTGTGAGCGGGGCAAAAGATTCAAAGCCAAGCAAGGCTTCAGGGCGTAACCAGTTGATGCCTAAAGGTCCCAGCAATAAAAATTCACGGGTAAACTCGCTGAACTGACTTGGCAGGCTGCGTAAAATAGTCGGAAGTAGCAGGGTATAGGCCCACATCGCAAATCCAACAATTAAGCCTGCATAAACGCCCTGTTTACTGCCACCACGCCAATATAACCCCCCAATCAGGGCAGGGGAGAACTGTGCCACTGCACTAAAGGCCAACAAGCCAAACACAGAAAGTTGATCAATATCGTTAAAGAAGTTGAAGAACAGGAAGCCGAGCAGCATCACCGCTAAAATACAAATGCGTCGGGTGAATTTCAGTACCAAAGGCAAGCGCTTGTCATGGCGTGAGAAAATGCCCATGCGCCACAAGGCAGGCATGATCAGGTCATTACTCAGCATGATCGACAGTGCTACTGAAGATACCAATAGCATGCCTGTTGAGGCGGAGAATCCTCCCAAGAACGCCAACAGCGTCAACCAGTCTTGGTTATAACTGAGTGGCAAAGACAAAACCGCTACATCTGGGATGGCTAAATATTGCGGAGCTGCGTGCAAGGCCCAACTGGCAATTGGAACAATCGCGATGGTGGTTAAAATCAGATAAACGGCAAACCAGCGACGCGCACCCCGAATATGTTTTTCATCGCGCAGTTCGACCACAGCAACGTGAAACTGACGCGGCAAACAAATAATCGCTAATGCCGCCAATAAGGTTTGCACCCAAAAGGTTTCAGGCACACCAAACAGCTGTACTTCATGGAAGGTAATTGAAACATCATTGGCAATTTGATGAATATTGTCAGGCGCTTCAAATACAAAGAAGAAGGCCACAGCCAGCAAGGCAAATAGTTTGACAAAGGACTCAAAGGCAACCGCAAGCATTAAGCCGCCGTGTTGTTCGGTATTGGCAATTTGTCGAGTACCAAACAGCATCGCCAAAATAGCCAATAAACCTGTCAGGAATAACACCGCATTGGTGGTACTTTCAACATTGGTGCTTTGATCCAAAATCACTGCGGCACTCAGCGCAATTGCGCGTAATTGCAAAGCCAAATACGGGATAATTGCAATCACCGCCAAAATTGTGACCAGTGATGCCAATGGCCCGCTTTTACCGTAACGTGCAGCAACAAAGTCAGCAATCGATGAAATGGCGTGGTGTTGTCGCACTCGACCCAAACGTCGCCAAATATCATAACCAACAGCGACAAACAGCAATGGCCCTAAATAAATGGGTAAAAAAATGATCCCTTCACGAACGGCTGCGCCCGTTGCACCATAAAAAGTCCATGATGAACAGTACACCCCTAAAGTTAAGCTGAACATGAGCATGCGCCCACGCGTGCTTAAACGACTGGCGTGTTTTTCCCCATAGAAAGCACAGATAAAAAGTAATGCGATATAGAGGGCTAAAACCCCCATAATGAGCCAGCTGTTCATGATGCCTTAAAAGTATCGACAATAGGGCTATGATAGCCTATTCCATTGCCTTTGCGCTGAGGTTGATCATTTTTTTAGCGACCAAAGTCTAAATTGCAAATCGGCTCCAACATTGTTAATTTTAAGTTCGAAATAATTCGAATTAAAAATTTGCGCCTAAGGCAGGGCGCTTGAAGGAGCAGGTTATGGATGAGGTACAAGTAGAACGCATTCTACAAAACCCAAAATTCAAAGAAATGGTTCGCAGAAAAAGTAACCTAAGTTGGACATTAACAGCAATCATGTTGTTTGTGTACGTAGGTTTCATGCTTTTAGTGGGCTATAACAAAGAATTCTTATTGAGTTCAATTTCTGGCGGTGTGACGACTTGGGGTATTCCATTAGGTCTGAGCATTATCGTTTTATCTTTCATTTTGTGTGCTGTTTATTCATCAATTGCGAATGGCAAACTTGACCAATTGAACGAAGAAGCGATGCGTGAAGTTGAAGCAATTACACATGAGAAAGGAACGCACTAAGATGAAATGGAATTCATTGAAAGCACTGGCTGCGTCTACTGTATTAATGTCAGGTATGGCATTTGCAGGACCAGATTTAGGTGCAGCAGAACAGCAGCCAACCAACTGGCCTGCAATTATTATGTTCTTGATTTTCGTGGGCGCAACTTTGTTCATTACTAAATGGGCAGCGAAGCAAACCACAAGCACTAAGGACTTCTATACCGCAGGTGGTGGTATTTCAGGTTTCCAAAATGGTCTCGCGATTGCAGGTGACTATATGTCAGCAGCGTCGTTCCTGGGTATTTCCGCAATGGTGTTTATGTCAGGCTTTGACGGCTTGCTATACTCACTGGGCTTCATGGTGGGCTGGCCAATCGTATTGTTCTTGATTGCTGAACGTTTACGTAACTTAGGGAAATATAACCTTTCTGACGTGGTCTCGTTCCGTTTATCTGAAAAGCCAGTACGTACCCTTGCAGCATTCAGTTCGCTTGTCGTAGTTGCATTCTACCTGATTGCACAAATGGTAGGTGCGGGTCAGTTAATCAAACTTCTCTTCGGTTTGAACTACAACCTTGCTGTAGTGATCGTGGGTCTACTCATGATGGCTTACGTAATGTTCGGTGGTATGTTGGCAACAACTTGGGTACAGATCATCAAAGCGGTGATGTTACTTTCAGGTGCAACTTTCATGGCCTTCATGGTAATGAAAGGTGTGGGCTTCAGCTTCACTAACATGTTCGAGCAATCGATCCAAGTTTTCTCTAAAGTACATGACTTGAGCTTGGCAGATGCTGCAAACATTATGGGTCCTGGTAAATTAGCATCTAACCCAATTGATGCAATCTCACTTGGTCTTGCGTTAATGTTCGGTACTGCAGGTTTACCACACATCTTGATGCGTTTCTTCACAGTAAAAGACGCGAAAGAAGCACGTAAATCAGTAGTTGTAGCAACCGGTTTCATTGGTTACTTCTACCTATTAACCTTCATCATTGGTTTTGGTGCGATCCTTTATGTATCAAACAACCCACAATTCCTTGATGTTGCGAAAATGGCAGTTACTGGCAAGTTAGAACTTGTTGGTGGTAACAACATGGCTGCGGTGCACTTGGCTGATGCGGTTGGCGGTGACTTGTTCATGGGCTTCATTTCAGCAGTAGCATTCGCAACAATTCTTGCGGTAGTTGCTGGTTTGACATTGTCTGGCGCTTCAGCAATCTCTCACGACTTGTATGCTAACGTATTCAAGAAAGGTCAAACGACACCTGAATCTGAACTTCGCATGTCTAAAATTGCAACTTTAGGCTTAGCAATCTTCGCAATGATCTTGGGTATTCTTTTCGAGAAACAAAACGTTGCGTTCATGGTCGGTTTAGCATTCTCTGTAGCAGCATGTGCAAACTTCCCAGTACTTGTACTATCTATGTTCTGGAAAGGCTTAACGACTCGTGGTGCAGTGATTGGTGGGGTAGCAGGCTTAGTTTCAGCAGTAACCTTGATTGTATTGTCTAAAGCAGTTTGGGTAGATACGCTGCAAATTTCTGACACACCAATCAACCCATTCAATGGTCCTGCGATCTTTGCAATGCCACTTTCATTCTTCTGCTGCTGGTTGTTCTCTATCACTGACAACTCTGCGCAAGCACAAGCTGAACGTAAAGCATTTGATGCACAGTTCGTACGCTCACAAACTGGTATTGGTATCTCAGGTGCATCTGACCACTAAGGTCTGAAACCCCTGAAAAAAAGTCCCAGTCATGGGACTTTTTTTATGTCTGCCTGTTGGCTTGGGTAAGCATACCGATCAATATCTTGAGCATTTATGGATACGGTTATTGAGATATGCAATTTTGATACAGAGTGATTGCATTACATGACTAAATAAGCTGCTATGTTGGATGCAATATAAAAAGAATAGGTAGCAGATATATGTACATATTAGACAATGTCTGGAAAAGGTTTCAGGTCTTGCCTTCGGCATGGCTGTTGTTTTTGCAGTTTGTGATTTTGCTACTTTCACTCTTTTCACATCACAACATGCCCTACAAAGTCATCACTTGGATGGTGGGGGTATTGGTGTTGCTGCTCATTGCTAAAGTGATTCGACAAACGCCAATGTTGAGTGTTTTGGGTCTAAGTTTTGTGTATGCGGCTTTATTCTTTTCATTCTTTATTTTACTAGGTGTGCGGCATCCTCTTATTCTGGTGATGAGTCATGCTTGTGAAGCTGCAGCCTATTTTAGTGCAGCCTATGGCTTATTGCGTTATATGTTCCATGATCGTTATTTAACTAAAGATGAGCTGTTTGCTGCTGCAGCGGTGTTTACCTTAATCGCTTGGGGTTTTGCCTTTTTATATAGCATTTGCCAGATTCTGATTCCGCAAAGTTTTCAGAACCCAAATGCTGTAGGTTTGCAAAGTTGGCTAGATTTACTATTTTTAAGTTTTAGTTTGCAGTCTGCGACAGGCTTATCTGATCTTATACCGATCAGCCCAGAAGCACGGGTGATTGCCATGTTGCAAATGTTCTGTGGCGTGATGTATTTGGCATTGATCGTGTCACGTTTAATCGCATTGCAGTACATTCGCCACTTACCACATCATCACCATGATGATTCGGCCGAGTAAAACAGCGTGCAAATTTTTCATGACATATTTCAGGCATAAAAAAAGACGCTCAGATGAGCGTCTTTTTTAACTTCGGTATCTAATGTGAAATTAGAAACGGAATTTAGCGTTTACACCAACAGTTTGAGTGTCAAGTACATCAGCGTCTTCTTCTGCTGCTTTAGCTGCTTCGAAGTTTGCATTTACATAGCTTGCACCTACTGAAACCGCAGGAGTGATGAAGTAGTTTACGTTCGCGCCCCAAGCTTTATTTGGAGAATCGTTGTAGCTTGACTCCATGTATGACGCACCAACGCTAAGTGCTGGTGTTAAATAAAGATCAGTTTTTAAGTTATAAGCAGTGCTTTCACCGTAAACTAGACCTGCTTCAAAACCAACAGCCATATTGGTGCCGTCAATTGCACCTACGTATTTTGTACGTGCAGTGATTGCATCTTGATCTTGATTGATTGTGCCTGACTCAAGTGCTGCTTTAGCAACACCATTAGAAAGGATGTTGAAAGCATCATAAGAAGTTTGGTCTGCAACGCTTGTATAACCTACAGCAACTAAGAAGTTAGGCGCTACTACTGCACCAAGTTCTAAGGCATAACGGTCGCCATTGTCATTATCTTGACCGCCTTTACCATCTGTGATGGTGTGGCTATATGCTGCACTTGCATAAACAGGAACCAATTGAGTTGGAATATACGCTTCAGCTTTAGCACCATAAACATGAGATACGAAATCTGCTTCGTCAGCATCTACATCGTATTCACCATAGTTGTATGCTAAAGAGAAGTTAGACGCTTGGTTTAAGAACGCAGCTTCAGCCAATGGACCTTTAGTCGCATCAACATTTTTGAAGTAGTAAGTACCTTGAACAGCACCAGTGAAATTCTTATCATTTACTGTATTGTCGATGTATTCAGATTGACCTTGAACTTCGAATTGGTACGCTTGAGCACCGGTCATGGCTAATAATAATGCAGTGGCTAAACCGAGTTTTTTCATGATAGTTACCAGTTTTGTTAAAAATGGATGAAACATTGATCATTTTAGTGTAACAAATTATTAAGTCAATGAACTAAAAGGACTTTATTTAAGAATTAAGTCCAATTGACTTTGTTGTTTAAAAAATATTCAAATAAAATTTTTGCTGTCAACCTAAAAACTGTATGGATAACAAGTCGATATGTTCGTTTTTGCAACAAAAGTAGAAATAATAAGCAAAGCATTAATTGGATTAATCGATCATTTTTATTGAAATTATCTTTAATAATAATTCTTGGAATGTGAAGAATAACGGAAAAATTCACCTGTTTTAGGGTGAAATCATGATATTTGGGTAAAAAACAAGCAATAAAGAAGGCTTGTTTAGACTGAATTTGAGTGGAATATTTGAATTAATGTGAGTTTAGTCACATTAAATTTTAATATTTGTATAAAAATAAATCAGACTGGTTGACTAGGCTTTACATAAACTGTGATTTATTTCATAATTCCACCATGAAGTCCTACTACTTAAGTCGGGTTTGTAAATTATGTGACTTATCTCATAATTTAACCATCAAATCCTAAGCTTGGTTCATCCAGTAGTGCGATCTGATTCTCCATAATTGTTTGCTTTTTATCTGCCCAACTTTCCCCAAGGTTGGGTTTTTTTTTGCATGTGAAAACGCAAATGGTTTTGCGAAAATTGCACTGATATGGTGCAGTTTGAGGGTGTGATATGATCAAAACCCATAAAAAAATCCCAGTTTTCTTTCAAAAACTGGGATTTTTCGCCAAAATTTGCGGGTAAATTTAGTTTACTGCTGAGGAAAAACTAAACTCGCCCTAATGAGGTGCATTATGCACCCAAATGTTGCATCTGTAAAATATTTTCTGCATGCTGAAACATTATTTTTTGTATTTGTTGTTTTAAGAAAATCGGCACAGGGTATGGTTTTGGACGTTTTCTTGAATAAGATGCTCTAGTTAGACAGGTTTAAAATATCAGATCCAATTTAGCTATTATGATTTGGTGATAAAAACTAAATAATTCAAAATATAAGTGAATTAATTATCTTTTTTGTAAGTAATTTAAAGATTGCTCATGTAATATAGTCGCCGATTAAGTGATCAAGTCCACGATTTTGCACAGTTATAATGACGTAGGTGAAACTTAGCATGATGATGAAATTGCGCACAGAGCATATCAGTCAGCGACTGTTGATCTCGATGATCATTATTATCGTGTCATTGCTTTTTATTTGCGTTCCTCTGATGGTGAATAGTTATCAGAGTTATCAAAAAACAAAACGTGCTTTAATTGAAATTTCCGTATTAGGCAAAGTGGCTGAACTGACCAATAGTATTTCGCGTGAACGAGCGCCTGCGAATAAAGTCATGTCGAGTTCAGCAGCTGAATTTCAGCAAAATTTACAAGAACTGAAAGCGTACCGTGCTGGCGTGGATCAACAAGTAGAACAGACCATCAATATTTTAAGAAAAGAAGGTTTTATTATCCATGCGCATCATTTATCGCATCAATTAAAGACCGCTTTAGAACAAGGGCGTCAGGCGGTCGATGAATATGCAGAAACTCCACAGCATTTGCGTAGCTCTCAACAGATGGATCATGCGATTCAAAAAATGTTTGCGGCATGGGACAGTTCTCAGCATGTGCTGAAACACGTCATGCTCGATTCAGTGGCAAAAGACTCATCGGTATCGACCTATTATAGTGTGATTTTTGTTCTTTCAGATTTGCGTGATCAAGCGGGAAGGGTGGCATCCAATATTATTGCCGCGGTAACGTTTGCTGAAAAAATTCCTGAAACCAATTTGGCGAGCTCTTTGCAAACCCAACGCCAAGCTTATTATTTGTGGGATTTAATCCATACCATTTTGCCTGAAGCACATAAAATTCCTGAATATAATATTTTGCATAATCAATTAAAAAAGGAGTTTTTGGATGAGGGAATTCCTATCGTCAATCAATTGATTCAGCAAAGTATTGATGGGCAACCCTATTCATTGACAGGTACTGAACTCACCCAAAAAATTGTGGATAAATTCAACACTGTGGTCAGTTTGCAGTCATTTATATTAGCGCACAGTTTGCAGGTTGCGCACAAAGATTATCATCAAGCTCAGCGTATTTTCATTTTAACCCTAGTAGCGTCAATTATTTCGTTATTGGCTGCTATTTTCACCATGGTCTATGCGCGCTCAAAGGTCTTTATTCCTTTAATTCAGGCACGCAGCCAAATTTTACGCTTAGCAGCTTATGAAGATGAAGCTCAAGGTACGCAAAATCCAGACAAGGTAACGCTCTTAGAGGCCATTCAAAAATTAAAACAACGCCTAGAGCAGCGTGATATTTTAGAATTTCAGCTGCGTAATATTGCCAATACCGATGCCTTAACTGGTGTTTCCAACCGTTTGCCGCTTGAGGAATACATCAAATATTTAGAACATCGACCTGAAAAATTGAGCAAAACTGGTCTGATTATTATGGATGTGGATAAATTCAAACACATTAACGATACCTTCGGGCATGTGGTAGGTGACCAAGCTTTAAAATGTATTGCCGATACTCTCAAAGCGCATGTCCGTGCCTCAGACTTGGTGGTGCGTTATGGTGGCGATGAGTTTTTGGTTTTGATTGAGCAAATAGAATTTACTGAGGCGCTGTATTTGGCAGATAAATTGCGCTGCCATATTGTGAATCAAGAAATTTTTATTCCAGAACTGAATGATTATATTCAAGTGTCGGTCAGTGCTGGCGTGGCGGTGGGTGCTGCGTCATGGAGCAGATTGTTGGAAAAAGCCGATAAACACTTATTTAGAGCCAAAGCACGTGGGCGCAATGCCGTTGCTGGTGACTAAGTCACAGTAATTGATCCACGAGCATTTCCGAAGTGATAAAAAGCCTAGAGTGAAAGATTCAGCACAAGTTTGTGCTGAATCTGTATTTAAACTTGAATGGGCTTAAAAACTGAAATAATCTATTTTAGCCTTTTAACATCGGTTTTAAGAATTTTGCGGTATGTGAAATTTTAGATTTTGCGACAGTTTCAGGTGTGCCTTCGGCAATGATTTGTCCACCGCCTGCACCACCTTCAGGGCCTAAATCGACAATCCAGTCTGCAGTTTTAATCACATCTAGGTTGTGTTCAATCACCACAATGGTATTACCCTTGTTGCGTAGCTCATGCAGGATGTCGAGCAATTTGGCAATGTCATGGAAGTGCAAACCAGTGGTCGGTTCATCCAGTACATACAGGGTTTTGCCTGTATCTCGTTTGGCCAGTTCACGCGCCAGTTTTACGCGCTGTGCTTCACCGCCAGATAAAGTTGTAGCTGATTGACCAAGGCGGATATAACCCAAGCCAACCTGATTTAACGTTTCCAACCGACGATGAATCACAGGAATGGCATCAAAGAAATGCATGGCATCTTCAACGGTCATTTCCAAAACATCAGAAATATTGCGACCTTTATAACTGACTTCCAAAGTTTCGCGGTTATAGCGTTTACCATGACAGGCATCGCAAGGCACGTACATATCTGGCAAGAAGTGCATGGCAACTTTAATCATGCCATCACCCTCACAAGCTTCGCAGCGTCCACCTTTAACGTTAAAGGAGAAGCGTCCTGCTGCATAGCCACGTGCTTTAGCTTCAGGGGTTTGCGCAAACAGCTCACGAATTGGAGTGAACAAGCCTGTATAGGTCGCGGGGTTCGAGCGTGGCGTTCGCCCAATCGGGCTTTGGTCAATATCCACCACTTTATCTAAATATTGCAAACCATCAATCGAGTCGAATTTTTCTGCGGTTAATGTAGTTGCGCCATTTAATTGTGTTGCAGCCAAAGGCAACAAAGTACGGTTAATTAGGGTGGATTTTCCTGAACCCGACACGCCTGTGACACAAGTCATTACCCCTAAAGGCAAAGTGAGATCCACTTTTTTCAGGTTATGTCCTGCTGCGCCCATTAGCTTAATTTGTTGTTCGGGATGTGGCGGTTGGGTGCGCGTTTTCGGCACTTCAATTTTTAATTTGCCCGATAAATACTGCCCTGTTAGGGAGTCTGCATGTTCGGCCAGTTCTGCATAGGTGCCTTCGGCAATAATATGTCCACCATGCACACCTGCACCTGGGCCAATATCAATAATATGGTCGGCAGCGCGAATCGCATCTTCATCGTGTTCTACCACTAACACCGTGTTACCCAAGTCACGTAAACGAATCAGGGTTTCCAACAGGCGATCATTGTCACGCTGGTGCAAGCCAATTGAAGGTTCATCTAGCACATACATCACGCCCATAAGCCCCGCACCAATTTGAGATGCCAAGCGGATACGTTGTGCTTCACCGCCTGAAAGAGTTTCGGCGGAGCGTGACAGACTTAAATAATTCAAACCCACCGACACTAAAAAGTGCAGACGTTCACGAATTTCTTTAAAGATTTTATCTGCGACTTCACCTTTGGCCCCTTCAAGATTTAAGCCTTGATAGTAGTCTTCGGCATCGCCAATCGACATTTGGGTAATTTGAGCAATGGTTTTGTCTTTCACGCGGACATTACGAGAGATTTCATTTAAACGTGAACCACCGCAGGCATCACAGGCAGCATTAGATAAATACTGCGCCAAATCATCACGTACATAATTACTTTCGGTTTCACGGTAACGACGTTCTAAATGCGGTAACACGCCTTCAAACGCAATCACACGTTTATGGTGGCGTCCACGTTCATCAGTATAGCTCAGGTCAATTTTGTCTTTACCTGTGCCATACAGGAATTTCTTTTGTGTCACGCTGTCCAGCTGATTCCATGCCGTATCGAGTGAGAGTTCATAATGTGCCGCGACTTTTTCCAGCATGCTGTAATAATACGGACGCTGTCTGTCCCAGCCGCGAATTGCGCCCTGACTAATCGACAGTTCAGGGTTTGGAATCAATTTTTCCGCACTGAAATGGCTACGTGTCCCCAAACCATCACAAGTTGGACAAGCGCCAAAAGGGTTGTTAAATGAGAACAGGCGCGGTTCAAGTTCTGCCACGGCACGGTCACATTGCGGGCAAGAGTGCTTGGCCGAAAAAATACGATCAGGTTGTTCCGCATTCATCCACGATAAAATGGCTAAATCGCCACCTAAACGCAGTGCAGTTTCAAAGCTTTCGGCAATACGGTTGCCCAAATCATCTCGGACTTTAAAACGGTCTACCACCACTTCAATGGTATGTTTTTTCTTTTTATCGAGTTCTGGTGGTGGGTCAATGTCCATGACTTCGCCATCAACTCGGGCGCGTACAAAACCCTGACTTTGTAGCTGTTCAAACAGATGCACATATTCGCCTTTACGCTCACGAATCACAGGCGCGAGTAGCATTAAGGCAGTGCCTTCTTCCAGTGCTTTTACAGCATCGACCATTTCTGAAACAGTTTGCGCCACCATTGGTAAATCATGTTCAGGACAGTAAGGTGTGCCGACACGTGCATACAGTAAACGCAAATAGTCGTAAATTTCGGTAATGGTACCCACGGTTGAACGCGGGTTATGGCTGGTCGATTTCTGTTCAATGGCAATTGCGGGACTTAGACCTTCAATCGAGTCGACTTCAGGTTTTTCCATTTGCGATAAAAACTGGCGTGCGTATGCAGAAAGCGATTCGACATAACGACGCTGTCCTTCGGCATAAAGGGTATCAAACGCCAGTGAAGATTTTCCTGAACCAGATAAACCCGTAATTACCACAAATTTATCGCGTGGAATATCAAGGTTCACGTTTTTTAGGTTATGGGTACGTGCACCTCGAATACGGATATGACTTTGGCTCATAAAAACTTCTCGATATTTTGCAAATGAAAAACCTATATATGATAGCGCATGAAAATTGTTCAAGTGTTATTTTTCATGCTTTATCGGTCATGAGCTGTCGCACTGTATGTATGGAGCGATTGCCATACGGTGCGTGAGGGCGGCCGTTAAGCTTGATCTAAACCCGGCCACTGACGTTGATGATAGGCGCTATCCCAGAATAACCATTCCAGTTCTGCAGCTTTGGTGTAGGCGTGGTGCATTTTTTCAAGGGTATCGGCATCACAGCGCGCAGCAACACGGTCTATGGTTTGAATCACATTATTGACTGCGGTGTGGAATTCCTCGCCCGAATAGGTATCGACCCATGCCTGATACGGATTATTCGGTGCAGAATTATTGACGATATCTTTACCAACTTCGGCATAAATCCAGAAACATGGCAGTAGTGATGCCAATACCACAGGATAGCTTTCTGACCATGCGGTTGCGACTAAATAAGAAGTGTAGTGATGACAGGCAAGGGTCAGCGGAGTACTTTCAAATTCCTGTTTGGAAATATCAAACTCCTGCATAAAGCTGTCATGTAAGGTACGTTCCACCACAATTGCGATTTTGGCGGCATCTGCGAACTGAATAATATCATCTGCATCAAAAGCTTTAGCCGCACAGACTGCCAGTGCACGCCCGTAGGCAATTAAGTAATGTGAATCTTGAATCACATAATGTGCAAAAGCAGCTTTACTTAAGGTGCCTTGTGCCAACTCCTGATTAAATGGTAAAGCGAGCGTCTTGTGATAAAGGGCAAGGTTACGTTGCCAAGCGTCTTGAGAAAAGCGCATCCTAAATTCCTAATATGTCGTTGCATTTCACTATAGCAGTTTGGGAATGAAAAACACGGTTTTCACGGTATCTGATCGGGAAACCAAAAATCATACGAAGAATTTTGCCGAAGTTGAGGAAAAAGCGTCATAATTGCAGCATAAAATTTTACATTCTCAGTTTTTGTCCGATTTAAAATTCGGGCAATTCAATTTTCAGAATTTTTGTATCTGTTAAAGCTTAATCAAAACTGTACTTTGCGTTGATGGTACAGATTCGGCAGATGAAAAGTTCAGATCAAAATATAGTGATAGGTCGTTTCTCATGATGAAACATTTTGGTTTCTCAATCGTATTTTCGATTGTGTGTCTTGCGCTATCTGCATACTGGGGCTATACCCATGGCCCAGAAGCAGGTGTGCAAACCATGCTTACCGCACTAACCATTACCGCAATTTTGGCGATTATGGAAGTGTCGTTGTCGTTTGATAACGCGGTGGTGAATGCGTCAGTGCTGCGCGGTTGGGATCATTTCTGGAAAATGCTGTTTTTAACCGTGGGGATTATCATTGCAGTTTTTGGTATGCGTTTAATTTTCCCTGTGGTCATTGTGGCGGTCACTGCCGATATGGGCATGATGGAAGTGGTGCAACTGGCATTGAATGATCCGAAGCAATATTCGGCTAAACTGATGGCACATCACCCTGAAATTGCTGCTTTTGGTGGCGCATTCTTGTTGATGGTTTTCCTAAACTTTTTCTTGGATGATGAAAAAGACACGCACTGGTTTAGATGGTTTGAGCGTCGTTTGAGCAATCTGGCAAGCGTGCCTGCCATGTCGGTATTTTTGGCCTTAGTGACTTTGTTAATCATGGCGGCCAATGTGGTGGAAGATAAGCGCCTTGTGGTGACGATGGCGGGTATTTGGGGCATCGTGATTTATATTGGCGTACAAGTGCTGAGTCACATGTTGGGCGGTGAACCAGAGGTCGATGAACAGGGCAATGCTGTGCGTCATGACGAAAATGGCGTACCGACAGGCGTGGTGAAAGCGGGTATTGGGGGCTTTTTATATCTGGAAGTGCTAGATGCCTCGTTCAGTTTTGATGGTGTCATTGGTGCATTTGCAATCACCTCTGATGTGGTGATCATCATGTTAGGCTTGGCGATTGGTGCAATTTTCGTGCGTTCGATGACGATTTATTTAGTCGAAAAAGGCACGTTGGATGCCTATATTTACCTTGAACACGGTGCGCACTATGCGATTGGTGCGTTGGCCTTTATTATGATTGCCAGCGGTACAGGCTTGCATGTGCCAGAAGTGGTGACAGGTTTAATTGGTGTTGCCTTTATTGTTTGGGCGGTGATTGCATCTATTCAATTTAAAAAACGTCAGGCAAAAGCGGGTTAATGCTATGGTGATGCCCGTTGCTGTATTGCCGCGAAATCACAGAGCAATACGGTGATGAAGACTGTATAAAATATAAATTTGGGTGCACAACGTTGCGCCCTTTTTTATTGAAAAAGTAGGGTCTGTTGAATAAACATCGGGAAAAATCAGCATCCTTAAGCTGAATGTTGTAGGATATCTGCAAATTCAAAATTATTTAGTTTTAGTCGATTGATATGATGAATGCCTTAGAACGCCGCTCGACCTTTGCTTTAAGCAGTATTTTTGCATTGCGCATGTTGGGTCTGTTCATGATTATTCCTGTATTTTCAGTAGCAGGGCAGTCATATCAATACTCAACTCCTGCACTGATTGGTCTTGCCGTTGGTGTTTATGGACTCACCCAAGCCATTTTACAAATTCCGTTTAGCTTAATTGCAGACCGTTATAGCCGTAAGCCATTGGTGGTTTTTGGCTTATTACTGTTTGCTTTGGGTGGTGCAATTGCAGCCATGTCTGACACCATTTATGGCGTGATTATTGGTCGTGCCATTGCAGGTGGTGGCGCAGTATCTGCCGTGGTGATGGCATTACTGGCCGATGTGACCCGCGAAGAAAACCGCATGAAAGCCATGGCGGTGATGGGGATGAGTATCGGTATGTCCTTTGTGGTGGCCTTTAGTTTAGGGCCATGGCTTACGGGCTGGGTTGGTATTTCAGGGTTATTTTGGGTCACCACAGTGATGGGACTAGCAGCGATTCTCATGTTGTTATTGGTGCCTAAAGTCACGCGTCATCATCGTAATTTTCAGCAAGGCTATATCACTCAGTTAAAGCAAGTCCTGAAAATGGGCGATTTAAACCGTCTGCATGTATCGGTATTTACCCTACATTTATTGCTGACTGCCATGTTTATTTATGTGCCTTCGCAATTAATCCAATTTGCCGATATTCCTTTGCAGCATCATGGTTGGGTGTATTTGCCATTGTTGTTGGTCAGTCTGTTCGTGGCATTTCCAAGCATTGTTTTGGCAGAAAAATATCGCAAAATGCGTGGCATTTTCCTGACCGCGATTGCAGGTATTATTTTAGGGCTGTTGGTGCTGATTTTCGGGTTTGAATCGAAATACATCCTTTTATTGGGTTTGGGTTTATTCTTTATTGCCTTTAACGTTATGGAAGCCTTATTACCTTCGTGGTTGTCAAAGGCTGCACCAATTCAATCTAAAGCCACCGCGATGGGTGTAAATGCCAGCAGTCAGTTTTTGGGTGCATTCTTTGGTGGGATGATTGGCGGACAATTATTGATGCTCAACCACACCGCAATCGGTTGGAGTATTTTGACCGCGATTGCTATAATTTGGCTATTCGTTAGTTTTGGATTGGCGCAGCCGCGCTATCTTTCGTCTTTGGTGTTGCGTTTGCCTGAGAACCGAGAAACAGATGAATGGACTTCTCAACTTTTGGCAATTCGTGGTATTGAAGAGGTCGTGGTGATGTCTGACCAACAAGTGGCGTATGTAAAGGTTGATAAACAGCATATTGATGATGCTGCGCGACAACAATTAACGCACTTGTTTGGGAAAGAGGTAGCCATTTAAGCATAACTCTTATAAAGTAAATAATAGAAACAAATAGGAAGAAAACATCTAATGCGTGGTGTAAATAAAGTCATCTTAGTGGGTACTTTAGGTCGTGATCCTGAAACAAAAACTTTCCCAAATGGGGGTTCTCTCACTCAATTTTCTATCGCAACCAGTGATGTCTGGACAGACAAAAACACAGGTGAGCGTAAAGAGCAAACAGAGTGGCATCGCATTGTTTTACATAACCGTTTAGGCGAGATTGCACAGCAATATTTACGCAAAGGTTCTAAAGTATATATTGAAGGTTCATTGCGTACGCGTCAGTGGACAGACCAAAATGGTCAAGAGCGTTACACCACTGAAATTCGTGGCGATCAAATGCAAATGCTCGACTCTGCTAACCGTGGACAATCTGACCAGCAAGATGGTGGCTTTGCTCAACCACGTTTTAACAATAACCAAGGCGGTTATGGCAATCAGAACCAAGCTCCAGCCACAGGTTATGCGAATCAAAATCAAGGCGGTTTTAACCAAAATCAGGGTGGTGGCTATGCCAACAATAACCCAAGTGGTTTTGCACCGAAGCCACAAGCTGCGCCTGCAACCGCACCTGCAGATTTAGATGATGATTTGCCGTTTTGAGACACCCTAGAGACAGCCATTTGATTCAAAATGGAAAATCATCATCCAAACCCTTTGTTTCGACAAAGGGTTTTTTATGCAGATATTTAGCAAATATCTATTTTCTCGATTAAATTTCAAACTATGATAGGATTTATAATTCATAAATCCGATTATTTTTATAAAAAAACACTGTTTTACCGATTCTTTCGATTTTCGTATTCTAGCTACACAAGATAAGCAATCCCCGAAACGAATTGAGGAGTCATCCATGAGTTTAATCAATACCCAAGTCAAAGCATTTAACGCAACCGCTTACCACAATGGTCAATTTATTGACGTATCTGAGCAAGACTTTATTGGTAAATGGTCAGTGGTGTTTTTCTACCCTGCAGATTTCACCTTTGTTTGCCCAACTGAACTTGCCGATTTAGCCGATCAATATGCTGAATTCCAAAAAATGGGTGTGGAAATTTACTCAGTATCTACAGACACACACTTTACCCATAAAGCATGGCACGACACCTCAGAAGAAATTAAAAAGATTCAATATCCAATGATTGGCGACCCAACTTGGACATTGTCTAAAAACTTTGAAGTGCTGATTGAAGCAGAAGGTTTGGCAGATCGTGGTACTTTCGTGATTGACC
Source organism: Acinetobacter seohaensis (assembly GCF_056431365.1). Taxonomy (NCBI): domain Bacteria; kingdom Pseudomonadati; phylum Pseudomonadota; class Gammaproteobacteria; order Moraxellales; family Moraxellaceae; genus Acinetobacter; species Acinetobacter seohaensis. The sequence continues at coordinate 8,696 of NZ_JBWKMK010000139.1, read as the reverse complement.
CTGAAGGTAAAATCCAAATTGTAGAAATCAATGCAGGTGGTATTGGTCGTGACGCGCAAGAATTGTTGCGTAAAGTGAAAGCAGCGCAATATGTACATGTGCATCCTGGCGAAGTTTGCCCTGCCAAGTGGAAAGAAGGCGATGCAACCCTAGCACCATCTATTGATTTAGTTGGTAAAATCTAACCGAATCATCGCACTCAATTTTAAAAATCCAGAACCTCGCTTCTGGATTTTTTATGCTCATGATTTGTTTAACCATGTATAAGTTTCAGCAAGATTATTCCATTCTTGCAATGCTGTATGCCAAATTTGCACTAGGTTGTGGTGCGATGAGCGATTAAGATCAAAACATCTATTCTCCTAGCAATAGGTGTAACACATGAAAAAAATAATCGGTTTATATCGCAACCAAAACATGCATTGGGTGGGCGATGGTTTTCCAGTCAAAAATCTATTTTCTTATGACCGTTTAGGGCAGGCGATCAGTCCATTTTTACTCTTGGATTATGCAGCGCCGTATCATTTTGATGCGACTACCGCACAACATGGTGTTGGTTCGCATCCACATCGCGGTTTTGAAACGGTGACGCTTGCCTATCGGGGCGAAGTGACGCATAAAGATTCGGCAGGTGGTGGTGGCACCATCAAAACAGGCGATGTGCAGTGGATGACAGCAGGTGCGGGTGTGGTGCATGAGGAATTTCACTCCAAAGACTATGCAGCACAAGGCGGATTGTTTGAAATGGTGCAGCTTTGGGTGAATTTGCCTGCCGCAGACAAAATGACATCGCCACGTTATCAAGCCATTGAATCTCAAAATATTCCGAAAATTGAGTTTGAAAATCAGGCGGGGCATTTACGCATTATTGCAGGTCAGTACGCAGAGCAATCTGGGCCTGCCAGCACCTTTAGCCCTGTCAATGTTTGGGATGGACAATTGAAAGCTGCACAGACCCAAGCGCTGCATGTGCCGGTAGATCACAATACTTTATTGGTGGTGTTGGCAGGTGAAGTGCGGGTCAATGGCAGTCAACTTGTGCAAGATCACTCAGTGGTGTTATTTGCTCAAGATGGCGAAGCGTTAATTCAGCTTGAAGCACTGCAAGATACGCAATTTTTAGTGCTGACAGGCAAGCCATTAAATGAACCTATTCAAGGCTATGGTCCATTTGTCATGAATACCAAGCAGGAAATCATTCAAGCTTTTGAAGATTTTAATCAAGGCAAGTTTGGTGAAATTCCGATTCAACATCAAGCAGGTTAAGCTTTAAAAAAATCTTAGCCAAGAAAAAAGCCTCATGTCGATGTCCCGACCGAGGCTTTTGTTGTTCTGGCGCTGTCAAATTTCTAGTTTTAGCGGATTGATCATATTCTTTATGATAATTATCTGTGATGTAGTTATCATTTTTGTGCTTGGTATCATAGCGTTTAGAGATTTATTTGTAAAACGAAAATTATAAAATTGGTGAATTTATCTACATGGTTTAGAACACTATTTATAGTATTAAAGAAATAATATGAATAAATTCTAAGGCTTATTTAAGCACTTTCTGATTGTTAAAAAATGTAATCATATTGCCAATGTACTTTGTGTTGTTTCTCTGTGAAAAGTACACAATCTGGTAGTTTTTAATAGCTCATTTTCCTTAGGCATGGTTCATAATTTCATAAAGTATGTAAAAAGATGGATGATCGGTTTGGATATCGCAGTGATCGGTAGTGGTATGGCTGGACTGGCTACCGCAAGAATTCTTAAAGATGCAGGGCATAACATTACAATTTTTGAGGCGCTGCCTGGTCGTGGAATGGACAGTCATAGCATCGAATTTGAGGATGGTTTAATTGATGCGCCGTTACGGGTCATGAACCCACATTTGTGGAAAAACACCCTCAGCTTGGCCACACATTTAGGCATTAAAACTTATCCTGTGCGTACTTATATGGCGTGCAGTTGGTTATTTGAAGATCGTACCGAAACTTGGCTGACCACAAGCCGTACCCGTATTGGTAATTTCCCAATCATTAACAACCGTAAAGGCATACAACAATACGGCTGGCGTTTGGTAAAAGGCATGTTGCAGTTAAAAACAGCCATCGCTAAATTTTTCAAATCTAAAAACCAAGACATTACCCTTGCGGAATTTATCAACCGTAACGAAATTGAAGAAGTGTTTTGGCATGGTGCAGTGATGCCAGTGCTTTACACCATTTGTACTTGTGACCCTAAAACCATTGGTGAATGGCCAGCAAAACCATTGTTGGTATTTTTACGCCAATTGACTGATGGTGATGCATTATTGCGTTTACAAGGTGGCACGCCTGCATTGGTTGATAAGTTGATTGAAGGTATTAATATTCAAAGTGGTGCAGCGATTACTCGTGTTCATCAACAAGAAGATGGTGTAATTGTTGAAAATTCTGAGGGTCAGTCGCAAACATTTGACCGTGTGGTGATTGCAACGCCAACCACTAAAGTCCAAGACTTCTTGGACAATCAACAATTTGCAGAAGATATTGAATTGCTTAAACAGTTCAAATTCGAGCAGGGTGATTTGGTGATTCACACTGATCAAACGGTGATGCCGCCAAAACGTAAAGATTGGTCTGTTTTAAGTTATATGATGGATCGTAAATTTACTCGTCAGCAATTTACGGTATGGCTTAACTCGATCGAACCAACTTTGGTCGGTAAATCGCCAGTGTTCCAAACATGGCGTCCAGTTACACCAATTGATCCGAAAAAGATCATTTCAACGGTAACTTTAACCCGCGCTGTGGTGGATTCAAAGACAGTGGCATTAAACAAAGAGTTGCAGCAGCGCCATCACCAAGACAATCGTAAAGTGTTCTTCTGCGGTTCATGGTCGTGCGATGGTTTACCAATTTTAGAATCTGCAGTGACTTCCGCTATGCATATTGCAGAAATTTTTGGTGCACCATTACCGTTTATTGATTTAAAACCACAAGTTGAGGTTGCGCCGCAATTAGGTTATTAAGTTTAGGGTCTGTTGATATTTCATAAATGGTTTGTGCTGTAGGCTAAAACTGAGCAGATCAGGCATGAAACGCAGGGAATAGCGAGACTATTGCCAAGTTTCATAACGCAATCTGAGAAAGTTTTAGCCACAGCCTTTCAGGACAAGCATATTTTTTGCTGCTATTGCGTTATGAGTCAGTCATTTAGAATGACTAAATTTCCTGCCTCATGCCTTATATCAGCTAAAAAATATGCGTTGTCGCAAACATAGATGAATTATCAACAGCCCCTCTTTTTTGAATTAGACTGAGTCAGTATGAAATGGCAACAGGCGATACGACAGCATTTTCCAAAACATAAATATGCCATTCAAGCGGCATATTTGGGAGATACTTCCGCACTGCCGTGGAGCAATTTAGGTTATTGGTCAGATGCAGTGGGATCTGATTATCCCGCTGCATGTCAAAATTTAGCAGCGCATTTGGCCGCAGCAGTGCATTTAAATTCAAAAGATGTTGTACTGGATTTAGGCTGTGGGCAAGGTGCCAGTCTTAAATATTGGTTGGAACACTATCAAATACAACGACTTGAAGCTGTTGAGCTACAAGATCATCATGTGCAGTCGATTCGACAACATTTAAATTCAAATATTAAAATTCACGCTGCTTCATTTTTAAATTTAAAAGCACTTTTTCCACAACCACGTTTTGATGTGGTGTTCTGTATCGATGCAGCATATCACAGTCATTTGAATTCATTTTTAAGTCAGGTCAGTGCGGTTTTGAATTCAAATGGACGTTTGGGCTTTCATTATTTAATTTGGGCAGAACAAGCGCCAACGCATGCGTTCAAACAGCTGCAATATCGTGCCTTATTAAAATCTGCCGATGTCAATTTTAAAGATCTAATGTCCGAAAGTCAGCTTCGAGCGGTCTTGGCACAGTTTGAATTTAAACAGATTCAGGTGGAAGATTTGTCGGCACAGGTTTTGGCGGGTTTTGCTGACTATGTGAATCAGCATCTCAAGCATCGAGTACAAACGCGAGATACAGACTGGTTTAAAATTGCCATGACCGCACGTTTATGTGCCAAGCTCTATGCGGATGGCTGGATTAAATATGTGCAGGTGAGTGCGGAAAAAGCTTAATCTATCGTAATCAGCTGCTAGATAATGAAGTTTTTCGGTGTTTGGATGTTCATAATTGGCTTTAAATCCCACCCACCACATGAAACTGTTTCGGTAAAATTTTTGCGCCACACGTCAATTGATCCCCGACATAACCCACGGCTTTGTCATCAAAAAGAATATGATCGTGACTTTTTATAATTGTGGACCAACGCTGGCACTTAGGGCAGAAATGTCCATCACCCGCCACTAAAAATAAATTTCCCATTTGAGAAACACGCATTTGATTGGCAAGGATGATTCCACCATGATTGGTCATGGAATGATGCGTTGCAAAGCTTTGAGCCATGAGGTATTCCTTAAACTAGAAAACTTTAGAGAAGCATTGTTTTTTATACTAAATTTTCTAAGACTTATAATTTTAAATTTTTATTTTAATTCACAAAAATATTTTTAAATGTCAGTTTATAAGGATGAAACATCAACAAAATAGACCATCAATATAAAAATACGATCTGAAATATGTGTACAGCATTCTAAATCATAAAATACATTTAACAAGTGAAAAGTCACAATCTTGTATTGCAATTGAAGTTTTGCAGATACATCGAAGCCCTAAATAAATTGGAGATTCGAGCAGCATGAGGAAGATAAAAATATACGTTTATAAAAACAAAAAACCTCATAAATTTTTAATTTATGAGGTTTAATATGGTGCCGGCACACGGATTCGAACTGTGGACCTACTGATTACAAGTCAGTTGCTCTACCAACTGAGCTATGCCGGCGTTGTGTAGAGAATTTTACAGAATTTTTACGTGTGCGCAAGCCAAAAAGTAACCGTTTAATGCATGGCATAGATTTTTTGCAGATTTTGTATGCAGGGTTTTGGCGCGTTACAAACGAGGAAATCACACAGAAGATTTTGTAGGAAATGAGCCCAGCGGGTGGGCTCATTGAAGAAAACAACCTGAAATGAGGTGTGAAAAAGCGATTATTTATTTCTTAAGATACGATCTAAATCCTGTGCACATTCTTCTAAGGTAAAGGCCATATCAAGTTGCATTTGTGGTTTGAGTTCATTTGCGAGCGTTCTCCATTGTTCAATTAGGCGAATGGCTTTTTGAATCTTATGTTTGTTGATGTCTTTGGCGATGGTAGGCGTATATCCTCCACGTTTAGCATTTTTAATTTGTTTGACATAATTTTGGCTGTTATTCATGTTCGCTCCCGAATAGCAGTTATATATGTAAGGCATTTGCATGCTTTTATTATGCTAAAGCTTAATGATGACCCTTTTATGTAGAAAGCTGAGATGACGAAATAAAAATAAAAAAAGGTTTTGATAAAAAACAATAAATTTCTTCACCTCTCCTTTTTTGACGGCATAACTCAGTTGTAGCATAGCGATTGAAGATTGTCTTGACTGCAGAGTAACGCAATGTGTCATGTTTGTTGATTTTTCATCAATAGAGGGATTGAGGATTATCAAAATTGGCGATGGAGATGGTCTTAACTGCAAATTCCGTTTATCGCTTTATCCATTTTACGCTCTAGATAATTGCCAAGTTGCTGATTAGAATAGCGCCACTATAAAAATAGCAACGATAATAACAATGCAAAGTTCACTCTTTGCTGTATTAGAAAAATTTGGCTTAAGCCCTCAACACCGCACAATTCATATCCAGTTTTCTAATTCAGCCTTAAATCATCAGGTCTTTTTGCAGTGCGTTTATGGTCAGCATGCCATCAACCAAGGTTTGCAGATGGATGTCTTATGCCTCTCACCGCATGCAAATTTGCCGTTGAAACAATTTATTGGCAGTCGGGTGGCTGTAGATCAACTCACCGATCAAGGCGAATTATTTCGACATAGCGGCATTATTACTGCAGCAGCGCAAGGGCAAAGTGATGGCACGCTCAGTCTCTATAAATTGCAGATTCAGGATGCAACGGCTTTGTGGCATAAACGCCGCAACAGTCGGGTATTTATGAATAAAACTGTGGTGGAGGTGAGTGAAATTCTGTTTAAAGAATGGCAAGACCGCAGTGCATTATTTGCTGCAAGTTTAAGTTTAGATTTAAGTGGTCTCAGTCAGCGTTATGCAGTTCGACCTCTCATCATACAATCCAACGAAAGCGATTATGAGTTTTTAACCCGTTTGTGGCGTAGCGAAGGCATCAATTGGTTGGTGGATGAAAAACAACCTTGGGTTGAGCATTTTTTAACGCCTATGGATACACAAAAATTAAGACTGATTGAGCAGAATAGTCATTATCAGCCCTTAAAACGTAGACGAGTGGCATTTCAGCGTACAAGTGCAATCGAGCAGCGGGATAGCATTTACACTTGGATGGCACAGCGTAACCTGCAACCCACTGAAGTACAGTTACAACGCTGGCAACCCGATCTTTTGGCACAGGACCAAAATTCAGTACAGTTCACATCGCCCTTACAAAGTAGCACACAAAATAGTGAAGCTTTAAGTTTAGAACAGGCGTGGTGCGTGAGTCCTGCGTGGATGCAAGACTTAACTGGGCAAGATCAGGTGACAGCTGCAAGTACCGAACAATTAGAACAATTGGGACAACAATTGGCTCAGTATTATGATTTGCAGGCAAAATATTTTTCCGCGCAAAGTAATTTACGTGATGCGCAAGTGGGGTATTGGTTTGAATTACACGGGCATGCTGAAATTGATCAACATCCCCAAACTGAACGAGAGTTTTTAATACTGTCCAAACAGTTTTATAACCAAAACAATTTAGCACCTGAATTACAACAGCATTTTTTGAGTCTGCTGCAACAAAGTCAGTGGACATTTCAGTTACCGTTGGAGGGTGATCCTCAACAATTTTGTCAATTGAATTTGATTCGACGACATATTGCGCTCGTTCCAGAGTTTAATCCATTACTGCATCGTCCCGTGGCTTATCCACAGCGCGCTAAAGTGGTTGGACCTGAGGATGAAACCGTGCATGTAGATGCGTGGGGGCGTATTAAAGTTCGGTTTTTATTTACCCGAAGTGATGACCACTTGCATGATGGTGGTGCGGGTGCCAACGACAATGAGAGCGATTCGGCGTGGGTGGATGTACTCACACCGTGGGCAGGTGAGGGTTATGGTGCAAGATTTCACCCACGTATTGGTGAAATTGTGGTGGTGGATTTCTTTGATGGCAATATTGATCGTCCTTTTGTGGTTGGACGTTTACATGAGGCAGAACGACAACAGACACAATTCGATACAGTTGGAACTCTACCCGATACCAAATACTTGAGCGGGATTCGTTCACAAGAAATACGTGGTGCAGGGTTTAACCAACTTCGCTTCAATGACACCACCAAACAATTCAGTGCGCAATTGCAGAGTAGTCATGCTGCGAGTCAGTTGAATTTAGGATATTTGAGCCATCCAATGCGGCAGGAGGATTCAATTGGGCGCGGCGAAGGCTTTGAATTAAGAACTGATCGGTGGGGAGCTGTGCGTGCAGGTGCAGGCTTACTGCTTTCAACTCATCCACAAGCACAGGCACAAGCGTATCATTTAGATGCGAGTCCTGCCAAAAGGCAATTGGAGTCCAGTTTAGCGGCAAGCAAAGGCTTAAGTGAGTTGGCACAAAATCAGCAAACAGATCCTTTGGAAACACTGGAGCATCTCAAAGAATTTTTAAATCAAATTGAACTAGAAGATCAAACTAAAGCGGCAAGTTTTAAGCAGGCGGTTATGATTCTTTGTGCGCCCAACTCAATTGCAGTTTCAACTCAGCAAGATTTACACCTTTCTGCAGATCAACATATTCATCAAAGTGCCGCAGGCAGTATTAATGTTTCTACCCAAAAATCTGTGATTACACATGCACGCGATAAAATCAGTTTATTTGCAGCGGAGCAAGGTATACGTGCTTTTGCAGCCAAGGGTAAAGTCGAAATTCAGGCACAAGATGGTGCTATAGATGCAATTGCACGCCAGAAAATCAAGCTGATTTCTACGGAAGATCGGGTGGAAATTACCAGTCCAAAAGAAATTGTGCTAACGGCAGGTGGTTCACAAATCAAAATTAATTCAAAAGGTGTTTTTGTGAGTACTTCAGCTAAATTTGAGGCGAAAGCAGGACAGCATTGTTTTGAGGGTGGGGAACGGGTGGCAAGCGTCCAATACAGTTTGCCTCAAGCTGAGACTGAATATAGTCATCAAATTGATTATCAGTGGGATGTTGCAACTGAAGATGAGAAAGAGATTTTTGTTGTCGGAAAGCAAGATGGAAGGCTCATTAACACGAATAAAAATATACAAGATGCAAATCAGAGTGTCAGTTCATTAAGATTTTATACGTCAGAAAAAACTGAATTCGTTGCGTTAGGGTTTAATTCATCCTATGTCTATTGGTAATACCCCCATTTTTAATTGAATTAATGGGTAGAAAATCTAAAGCCTTGTTATTGTTTAAAAATAGGTGGATAACCATTTACTGACATATGAGGTCGTTCATGATTATAAAAGTACTGCCAGTCAGTTGTATAGTCCTGCACCTCGCTCAGATCTCGAAATAAATATTGATTTAGACACTCATAACGTACTGTACGATT
>NZ_JBWKMK010000138.1:0-41945 GCF_056431365.1 Acinetobacter seohaensis | reverse complement strand
GGAAGCAGATGAAATATTATTGGCGAGATTTTCAAGTCATGACAGCTGATAAAATAGAGCAATGGGTGGAGAGAGTATCAAACCAATTCGGAAAAGAATACATGTTTACTTTTTAATGACAGCTTATAAGAGGACCAATTAGTTGTACGATAGATTTTAGGTGTGGGCTTATTCATCTAAGAATTATATTGCTGAATAAGCTGTTACGGACAGGTTTGTGCAACAAAACCATATAGGAATAATAAAAAATCGCTATGATGATGTATACCCATCGGTTTGTTTGAATATTTTCCTGTGAAATTTGACCGAATAATAATAAAGCTTGTAATAGTAAAAGAATAAACCAATTTATTTTCTCGCATATTTCAATATAACGGTGATACCTGACTTTATAGTGATGAATAAATGTGGGACTGCACAATAAAGTAATCTGTGTTTTGAATAATTTTCGACGTTCATCACTGAGCAGTTTTTTAATATGTAGACGTAATAGAGCAGTCATAGATTTCCACCTTTTTTACGCGGATGAATCTGAAATAAAGCAACTTGATCAGTCGTAATCATGTATTTAAAGTGACGACATAAATACATATAGATAAAAATCATAAGTATACTTGTGATTAAAATAAAAAGAATGGCAAATGATATGTGAAAAAAATCTTTAAATGGATAAGCAAGCCATAAGCTAGTGAAGATCAAGATAAGTTGAAAACTGGTGAATTGAATTGCTAATTTTTTGCGCTTTCGCGTCTTTTTTAATTCATTCAAAGGCTTTGGATTTTGCCAAATTTGCTGTGCATATTCACATTTGCTTAGTTTGATTTTTTTATGTTTTTGATGATCAAAATCAGCCAAATTGGAAGATAACGCTAGCTCAAAATCGTGGATATTTTCAATCTGGCTCAACAGATAAATGTCTTCAAAAATCTGCCCTTTAAATATATACGACCAGGTCTCACTCTGTGCCAAATATTGAATTTCAATACTATGTAGATCATCAGGGTGAATTACTATAGGCAGCGGGAGCGGGCCTTGGGTGAATAGCCAAAAAGGTTGGCAATTAAAGAAAAAACGGCTAGGTTTAAACTTCACGTTTTGTAGTTCATGATCTTTTAAATATAGTTGAAGCAAAGTTTCAGACTCAGAAGATAAATAAAGAATGACAGACTGATTTATTAAAGCGTAGATAGCGCTTTCTCTGTCATTAAAATCATCAGGATTAAAAATATCAATTTGGTAAAAATGTTTAAAAATACGTGTTTGAATTTGAAATTCTCGATTCAAATATTCAATCTCAAACTCAATCAGATTTTTTTTAGGCATATGGGAAATAATTTTTCTGATGATGCCTGTTGAAGAAAAATATGTATATTTCTCATTCTCAGGTTTATTTTTTGCTTGATTTTATAGTCAATCCAGATTTGATAAGCCGATTGGCAAATCATGAGTACAGACAAAATATAAATATAATGTTTGATTGTAAGCCCTAAAAAAAGCCTATTTTTATCAAATAACAAAAGTATCAAAGCCAACAGGAAGAGTATAGGAAAAGTATTTTTGTGAACTAAAAATGCATTGATTTTTGAATGTTTATAATCAAGTTTCGCCTGCTTTAAAAGTTGAAATTCAAATAGTGATTTCTCCTCTTTGTTAGTGCAAATACTATGTTGAACTAAGGAATCAGGTATCATCATGGCTGATGCCCCTGTATTACTTCTAAGTGTTTAAAGGCATCTTTTTGAATCCAAAAATCTTTAAAATATCCTTCATTAATGGCAACTGGGTAGGATTGCCCAGATTTTAAGTTATGATTAAATCCTGCCCATTTTTGATTGATATAAATTTCATCTAGACCAGTTTTTTCAGTGAGTTCTAGTGGGAGTTGCCAAGTCTGATAACGCGCATTGGTTGCAATCAGTTGAAGTATGTGAGTGTGTGTGATGGGAGCTTGAGCTTCATTGTAAAGGCGATTTGCTTGTAAACCGACAAAATACAAACACGGCCCGAGCACTACACTACATATTAAAGTCGTGATAAATGCATATGCTTTTCTCTCTGCACGAATCACTATATAACCAAGAATAAAAGTGAAAAGAGTGGCAGGAATTAATCCTAGATAAGATTCAGTACCAAAATGTAGACCATCCATTGGTAGAAAGACGCATAAAAAACCAAGAATCATCGCTATAAAAATTAGAATAAGAGGAGTTTTACCAATATCCTGATGAAGCTCAGGTTTAGTGGACTGATGGGGTTGATTAACAACCGGAATATCAAAATACCAATCCTGCTTTAAATGTCTTAACAAGCTCTCGCTTTGTTCTTTAGAAAGCTCTTGCAGATTAATCTGTTTTAATACAGAGAATTTCTGAATGGCTGAAATATTGGATTGAGTATGCAATGGAATGAATTGTAAAAGACCAATTTCTTTTAGATTCAAGTCTTGCTTATCATCAGATTTACGACTGAATAACTTTTTAGTCAGTATGGGGTGCTTTTGCTTAAATGCCATATTAAAAGGTAGTGTAATATGCATTTTCTCGATATCACTTCGTGCGATTCTCCTCCGGAATAGAGGTGTATATGCCAGCTCCAAATAATGTGTTGTGAGGATGAGTTTTGTTGAGCTGGAAATTACAAAGACAATAATAAAAAGGCCAAAATCAAAATAATCAATATTTTGAAATTCTCCGACTAGGATGTGCTTTAGATTAAAACAGACCAAGAGGATTAGAGCAGATAAAGATGCCCAACTAGCGAGTTTATACTGATAAGGTTTGAAATTTAAAATTTCACGTTCGGGTAAATAATAATTAGTCATAGGTGATCTTATTGTTTTGATTTTAAAACATTATATAAGAATCACTGAAATTTTCCATCACCACTTCTGACTTATAACAGTCCTTTCCTTTTGACTTATTCAGAGCATTTATACATTTTTATGAACTTCATCCTAACTACAAAGAAATCGTAGATTGATCACCACTACATAAGATAAAAGCCCATTTTAAAATGGACTTTTATAAATTCATTTTCAAGTTTTTCTCAAGGAATACATTCCTAAAAGACTCAAACTAGTAAATCGCCATATGATTGCGATGAATCATTTCTAGTGAACGTGCCTCGCCTAACACCTGATGCACTTTGTCAGAAGCCAAGCCTTTGACCAAGTCAGCTGAACGCGAACTAAAATTAACACGTCCCACAGCGACACGATGACCCTGTGTATCTACACACTCCACCACATCGCCACGTTCAAAATGCCCTTCTACGGCTTTAACACCCACAGGCAATAAACTGCGGTGGTTTTCTTTAATGGCTTTGACTGCGCCATCATCAATCACCAAACGTCCTGCTGTTTGTAAGTGTGCCGCCAACCACTGTTGATGCGCCGTAATACGGTCATTGTCGGTAATGAACAGCGTACCCAACATTTCGCCCGCCATTAAACGCGCAAGCACATTGTCACTTTCACCACTGGCAATTAAAGTTGGACAACCCGATTTAGCCGCCAAACGCGCTGCACGGACTTTGGTCAGCATGCCACCGCGCCCAAACTTGCCGCCACCACCCGCCATATCAAACAGACTTTCATCCAAAGCGCGTACAGTATGGAACAGTTTTGCGTTTGGATTAGAACGTGGGTCGGAGTCAAACATGCCTTGCTGATCGGTCAAAATAATCAACAAATCTGCATGTACCTGCCCTGCCACCATCGCAGCCAAAGTGTCGTTATCACCAAAGCGAATTTCGTCAGTAGACACTGTGTCATTTTCGTTGATAACTGGAATCACGCGCCATTCAATCAGGTTTTGCAAAGCATCACATGAGTTTAAATAACGACGACGATCTGCCAAATCATCATGGGTTAATAGGACTTGTGCAGTTTGAATCTGGTGTTTTTCCAGCACACTTGACCAAGTTTGAATCAAGCCCATTTGACCAATGGCAGCGCATGCCTGAAGACTGGGTAGATCGGTGGGTCGATGCTCAAGTTTCATTCGCACCATACCTTCAGCCACAGCTCCCGATGACACTAAAATAATTTCGTGTCCAGCATTGTGTAGATCTGCAATTTGTCCCGCCCAATGCGAGATTGCATCCAAATCTAAACCTTGCCCATTGGCTGTGAGTAAAGATGATCCGATTTTAACAACGATTCGTTTACAACCCTTGAGCTGACGTTGCCCATCTACCACTTCTATCATCTTGTCCTCAGTCACTTTTTGTAGCGCTTAGCGTACGTAGTACACTTCTACTTCGCCATCTTCTCCATCATCGTCTTCGTCGTCATCGCCCAACATACCTGCAAGACGTTGCTGACGGCGCATCTCACGATACGCTTCTTTCGCGGCAATGGTTTGTTCACGTGTTTCAGCTTCCAGCTGATCACGGAATGCTTTCATTTCTGCTGCGTACTCAGGATCTTCAACTTCGCGTTCACGTTGTTGCTCAATTTGATCCATCAAGTAATACACCACTTGCTGTGTACCTTCAGACATTAAGCCTGAAGTTTTGAACACAGGACCATCCCACTGCAATTCTTCAAGAATGTGTTTACACCATTCTTCACGTGAATCTTCAGGAAGTTGATCAAGTTTATTCAACACCAACACGATTGGTAACTTTGCCAAAGTTGGAGAGAATTTTTCCAACTCTTGCAGAATTGCTTTGGCATTGTACGCAGGATCAGAACCATCAATAGGTTGAACATCCACAATGTGCAGTAAAATACGAGTACGCGCCAAGTGTTTCAGGAAGCGAATCCCCAAACCTGCGCCTTCTGCTGCACCTTCAATTAGTCCTGGAATATCTGCCATGACAAAAGAACGATGACGATCTGCATCCACCACGCCTAAATTTGGCACCATGGTGGTAAATGGATAGTCAGCAACTTTTGGTTTTGCCGCAGACACGGCACGAATAAAGGTCGATTTACCCGCGTTTGGCATGCCTAGCAAGCCTACATCGGCAAGGACTTTCAACTCCAAACGGATTTCACGGAATTCACCTTTGGTACCATGCGTGAATTTACGCGGTGTTCGGTTGGTAGATGATTTAAAGTGAGTATTCCCTAAACCACCATCACCGCCTTGAGCGACCAATACTTTCTGACCGCTTTCGACTAAATCTGCAATAATATCGCCAGAGTCTGTATCTACAATGGTTGTGCCCACTGGAACGGTCAAAACGACAGATTCACCACCACGACCTGCACAGTTTGCGCCCGACCCGTTTTTACCACGTTCAGCGCGAAATTTACGGGTATAACGATAATCTACAAGGGTGCTTGCGTTGTCGTCGGCTTGAATAAAAATACTGCCGCCACGACCACCATCACCGCCATCTGGCCCACCAAATGGTACAAATTTCTCTCGGCGAAAACTGGCTACGCCATTGCCACCGTCGCCAGCCTCTACGGTAATGACTGCTTCATCAACAAAGCGCATCTTGCCAATCCTCTAAAAACTTTAAAAGCCGTATATTCTGCCATATTTTAGAGAATTTCTCGAATTATATTTATGCAATCGTATACAGAGCTGCTTTTTATCGCTGATTGTTCAAAACACTCATTCCTTTTAGCAATGATATGATCGTTTTTTCTTATTTCTCCTTCCTCATCTAAGTTCTTATAGTGCTTTAACCCTTGTTTGCTTTCTGCCGCCATGTCTAATGCTGTTGCCACCACAACTACGCCTGCTTTATCGCCTAAATTTATTTTGCTCATGGCAACCGCCTGTGGCTTGTGTGCAGGGTCGGCATATTTTAATCAGCCTTTAATTTATTCAATTGAAAAAAGTTTAGGAATTAGCACCAGTCAGGCAGGCTTTGCTGTGGTTTTGGCACAAATAGGCTATGGACTAGGTTTAATGTTACTCGTGCCTTTGGGTGACTTGCTGAATAAGCGTAAATTGATTGTCAGCCTGATGGTTTTTGCTGCGTTTTCGCAAATTTTGCTGTCTTTTAGCAGCAATTTAGCCATGCTGTATTTCTTTACCGTATGTGCCACTTTTGGTGCGATTTCTGCACAAGTGCTTATTCCATTTGCATCTAGCATCAGTCCACCTGAATCGAGTGCTGCCATTGTCGGCAAATTGATGAGTGGCTTGGTAATGGGGATTATTTTATCGCGCACTTTTGCAGGATTTGTATCGACCTATTGGTCTTGGCAAGCTGTCTATTTCAGCAGCGGCATCATCACCCTACTTTTTGCAGGCTTAATGTGGACAAAACTTCCCTCTACAGCTGCCAATAAAAATTTGACTGTGGCAGGCATTTATCGTTCTTTAATTCAGTTGGCTATAACCCAACCACATTTAATTCGTAGAGCGTGCGCGGGCGCTTTGGGCTTTGCCATTTTGTCCTTGGTTTTTACTTCCATGACTTTTGTTTTAGCCAATCCGCCTTATTATTTTAGTGATTTTCAAATTGGGCTTTTTGGTTTATTGGGTGTGATTGGAATTTTCTCGTCAAGTTGGTCGGGTAAAACGGTCGGCAAAGGTCGTGAGAATTTTGTCGCAATATTATGTATTGGCTTGATGTTGTTTTCTTGCATTCCACTCTTTTTTGCACAGCAGAATATTGTGGCTTATGCCGTTGGCGTATTGATGAGTTATTTTGGTCTAACTGCTTTTCACGTATTGAATCAAAACTTGGTGTACCGAATTGATGCCACCGCACGTTCCCGCATTAATGCGGTATATATGACTATTTATTTTTCAGGTGCAGCACTTGGTTCACTAACGGCGGTCTACGCATGGCAACACCGGGGCTGGATGGGTTGTGTTGTCAGTATTTTGGTATTTGCCATCGGGATTTTGCTGATTGATCGTTATGATTTTTCACATCGACGCACTATTTAATCATCCAGAATGTGCTTTGGAGTAGGAACATCTACAGCGACTTCCCTAAAAGATGAGTAATCCATTAGTGAGAAGATTGCTGTGAAGTTTCAGGCAAATGCTGTTCTAAATACTCAATCAGTTGATTCACTCTTGCTGCAATTTGTGAGCCTTCAAAAGTGAGTTGATATTCCACTTTAGGCGGCACCGTTGGGTAAACTGTACGTAAAATTAACCCATCTTGCTCAAGAGTTTTCAGGGTTTGCGCCAGCATTTTTTCACTCACCCCTTCAATTCGCTGTCTTAGCTCACTAAAGCGATGCAAACCTTCGCTTAAACAATGCAACACCAACATTGACCATTTATTGGCTAAATGTTCTAAACGAATCCGTGATGGACAATCTTTAGCAAGGACTTGCCCGAGTAAGTGACTGGTTGCATATTGCATAACGGTATCCTTCTGTTATTTCTATTGTTCAGGCTTTGAAAGCTTGAAAGCAAAATCAAATCTACTTACTTTTTAGCATAGACTTTATTTTGGTAAGTTTAGGATAGCGTATTAGGTGGAAATTTCAACACTCATCCTTATATTTAAGAATGAAATAAATGCAAAAAAAAGAGCTTCATTTGAAGCTCTTTTTGATTTTAAATTCTGTATCTACAAATTATGCATTTGTTTCAGCAGGAACTTTAGGATAGCTTACGCCGCCCATTTGTTCAGCAATACGCAATACTTGGCAACTATAACCCACTTCGTTGTCATACCAAACGTAAGCAGTTAAACGGTTGCCTGAAGTAATGGTTGCTTGCGCATCAAATACACCTGCAGTACGCGAACCAATGAAGTCACTTGAAACCACTTCAGTCGAGTTGGTATAACCAATTTGACCTTGAAGATTAGAGTGAATTGAAATTTGACGAATGTATTCGTTCACTTCTTCACGATCTACTTCTTTCTCAAGCGTTAAGTTCAAGATTGCAAGTGATACGTTTGGCGTTGGAACACGTACAGAGTTACCTGTTAATTTACCTTGTAATGCAGGCAATGCTTTCGCAACAGCTTTCGCTGCACCTGTTTCGGTAATAACCATGTTCAATGTTGCTGCGCGACCACGACGATCAGCCTTGTGATAGTTATCAATCAAGTTTTGGTCGTTAGTGAATGAGTGAACAGTTTCAACGTGACCATTCACAACAGTGTACTTGTCATGCAACACTTTTAAAGTTGGTGTAATTGCGTTTGTTGTACAGCTTGCTGCAGAAATAATGGTATCTTCATCAAGAATGTCTGCTTGGTTAACACCGTACACCACGTTTTTCATGTCACCTTTACCAGGTGCAGTTAAAATTACGCGTGCAGCACCTGGGCATTGAAGGTGTTGTGCAAGACCTTCTGCATCACGCCATTTACCTGTGTTGTCAATCACCAATGCATTGTTGATGCCATAAGCCGTATAGTCTACTTCAGATGGGTTAGACGCATAGATCACTTTAATGAAGTTACCATTTGCGATAATTGCTTCATTTTCTTCATCTACAGAAATCGTGCCTGCAAATGGACCGTGAATAGAGTCACGACGCAATAAAGACGCGCGTTTTTCTAAATCACCATCAGACGATTTACGTACCACAATTGCTTTAAGGTTTAAGCCACGGCCAAGACCAGATTGACCAATGATTAAACGCGCAAGGATACGACCAATACGACCAAAACCGTAAAGTACAACATCTTTGCTTTCTACAGTTGTTGGATTGCCCGCTAAAGATTTCACAGCGTCTGCAACAAATGCATTTACATCGCCGCCTTTTTCTTTATATTCAACAGCAAGTTTACCTAAGTCGATTTCTGCTGAACCGATGTTGTCTACTTTAGCCAAAGCTTCAAGCAATGGGAAAGTGTGAACAACTGAAAGTTCTACGTCCATCATACGAGTACGACGGTGTGCTTTCAAAATTTGAATCACAGAACGGTTAACTAAAGAACGACCAAAAACTGAAACCATGATATTTTTTTCACGGTACAACTGACCGAGTAAAGCAATCATACGTTCCGCGATTTCTTCACGGTTTTTCCAGCGACCTTGGTGCTCTGCGTGTAGGGCGATGATAGTCTCTTTGCTCACAGATACGTCCTCTAATTAATTGTATATCTAGGCATGAATTTCAAAACCCGATAATTGTAATGGAATTGTCGTCAAGATTGAATCAAAAGCTGGTACTGACCCGAATATTTTCCTATATATTCACTATAAATTCATAAAATAGTTGTAATTATTTTTGTGATTTTAGTTTTTTCAACAAAAGTTCAATTTTTTAGACGAAAAGGAGGATGATGCCAAACCTCATTATCCTCTTGGAAATTTGAATATCTCACCATAACGACGGCTTTTATTATTCAGATGACTGTTGAATTTTCCGCTGTAAATCTTGCTGATTCATTTTTTGCTTTCTTAAATGCAAGCACCCTTCAACCACCAATAATGCAACTGCCAACCAAATTGGGATATAAGTCAGCCATTCCCCTGCTTCAACTCGTTCACCTAACAACATAGACACAAAAGCCAACAGCACAGGTTCTAAATAACTCAGTAAACCAAAAATCACAAAAGGCAAATGGCGGCTGGCCAAAATATAACTGCCAAGTCCCAATGCACTTAAAAAGCCCAATCCAAGTACCGACCAAATTAAATATGGAAAAGCTGCGATGACATTTACACTGTCACTATAATAAAAGCCTAAATATACCGCGACAGGAATAACTAGCAGTAAATCCCACCAAAACCCGCCCAAGTGATCGGTTTGAAAGACCCGACGTAAAAAGAAATATAAAGGATAGGCAAATGCCACATATAAGGTTTCCCACGCCACCGTGCCAATGCGCCAGATTTCATGACTGACACCTAGCACGGCTAAGGCAACTGCTGCCATCTGCCAAGTCGATAACTTTTCTTTATATAGCACACAGCCAAGCAAAACCATGATCAAAGGCAATAAGAAATAACCCAAAGAAACCTGCAAACCACGCCCGTTAATCGGCCCCCACAAAAATAACCACAATTGCGTAGTGCATAAAAAAGAACTAAAAATCAGCCAAAGTATGAATTGTGGTTGTTGTTTGAGCCGCTGAAAAATCGCGGAAATATGTTTTAAATCTCCCGACCACCACATAAACAAAGTTAGGAATGGCAAAGTTGCCAACATACGCCACGCAAAAGTTTCTTCGCTGTCTAAAGGTTTGAGTAATTGGGTATAAAAATACAGCACCCCAAAAGTGACCGATGCTAAAACCGATAGTGCAATGCCTTTATACATCCGACTCTCCCCTATATCAGTCGGCATTATACTCATATATACGTTGTTTTAGAGATTGATCGAATGTTCAAAATTTAAAATGACAGGATATAAAAAACCACGCAGCTTTTGCGTGGTCAATTGGTCTGCATACGTTTGTCTGCTTATATCTATAAGTAGCTCTGGAGCTGCTGCAACTTAGTCTGACTTTTTAGTTTGCGTATGTCTGGTATAAATCACATCACTTAAGTCATAACCGAGTGATTTGGCATAGTTCAGATATTCAGTCACGACAGCCTGATCAGGATGCGGCGTACGTGAAAGTACCCATAAATATTTACGGCGTGGTTCACCCACCAAGGCAGTTTGATAGTCATCATCTAGCTTTAACACCCAATAATCACCACGCCCTACAGGCAACCAACGAATGACTTCAGGTAAAAAGCTAACTTTGAGTTTGCTGTTAAAAGGCGCATTTTGTACAAAAGCTTCGCCCAAAGCACGCATTTGTTTGCCATCTTTTGCAATACAACGGTTATCCACCTGCACATTGCCATTTTCATTCAATGTATATGCTGCTGTTACATTTGAACCGCATTTGTTTTGGAAATATAAAGGCTTTCTTGCAACCTCATACCAAACGCCTAAATATTTATCTAATTCGACTTTTTCTACCGTTTTCATCGGTTCATTGGTTTTGGAATATGCCATAGTCGCAGCACCCAAACCAATCAGCACCACACCACCAAGGGCAATTTTGGCAAGTCGCGCACCTGCAAACGGAAGTTTTTTAGCCATTGTCCCAACCTCTAAACTCTAATGTTCAGTCAATTTTGTTTATCTTCTTCAAAAATAACCGCAAGCATTTCAATTTACTGTATGGATATGTAATTTTTGCAACTCAAATTTTACATAGCAAGTTTAGTATGCAAATTCGCACTTACACTGACAGTGCAATTCGCCCCAATTTAGCCAGATTGCAACATTTGCGCTTTTAAACGCAAAATTTCATCACGTAAACGAGCCGCTTGTTCAAATTGCAGTTCTTTAGATGCTTTCAACATCTCTTTTTCAAGTTTGGCAATATGTTTGGCATACAGTTTAGGATCGGCCAAAATATGCTGTTCATCGGCACTCAAAGCACGGCTTTGTGCATTGATTTTTTCATCGACCTGTTCATCATTCAGCACTTCGCCCGTATCAATTTCTTTAATGACCTGACGCACGGCACTGCGAGGTGTAATACCGTGTAAGGTATTAAATTCAATCTGTTTAGCACGACGACGGTCTGTTTCATCTATGGCTTTTTGCATAGAGTCCGTAATGCGGTCTGCATATAAAATTGCTTTGCCTTTTAAGTTACGTGCTGCACGTCCAATAGTTTGAATCAATGAACGTTCCGAGCGTAAAAAACCTTCTTTATCGGCATCTAAAATAGCCACTAAAGAGACTTCTGGCATATCCAGACCTTCACGCAACAAGTTAATGCCAACCAGTACATCATGCACACCTGTACGCAATTCGTGAATAATTTTAACCCGCTCCACGGTATCAATATCTGAGTGTAAATAAGCCACTTGAATACCGTATTCTTTTAAATATGAGGTTAAATCTTCAGCCATGCGTTTGGTTAAAGTGGTGACCAACACCCGCTCATTCAATTCTTTACGCAAATTGATTTCAGACAGCACATCATCCACCTGCGTTAACACAGGACGAATTTCAATTTCTGGGTCAATCAATCCTGTTGGACGCACCACTTGCTCTACAATTTGTTGCGATTTTTCCAACTCATATTGTGCAGGTGTAGCGCTCACATAAATTGTGGATGGGACGATGCGCTCCCATTCTTCAAATTTCATTGGACGGTTGTCTAACGCACTAGGTAAACGGAAACCATAATTCACCAAGTTTTCTTTACGTGATCGGTCACCTTTATACATCGCGCCAATTTGC
Source organism: Acinetobacter seohaensis (assembly GCF_056431365.1). NCBI lineage: Bacteria > Pseudomonadati > Pseudomonadota > Gammaproteobacteria > Moraxellales > Moraxellaceae > Acinetobacter > Acinetobacter seohaensis. Next base: position 29,856 of record NZ_JBWKMK010000138.1, on the reverse strand, counting down.
GGAACGGTCACGTGCGATTCATCAATAATCAGCAAGGCATCATCAGGTACATAATCAAACAAAGTGGGCGGTGCTTCGCCTGCAGGTCGTCCAGACAAATGTCGTGAATAGTTTTCGATGCCGTTGGTATAGCCCAATTGCTGCATCATTTCTAAATCATAGCGGGTACGTTGTTCTATGCGCTGCGCTTCTAGCAATTTGTCATGTTCGCGAAAAAACACCAAACGCTCTTTTAGTTCTTCTTTAATGGTACCAATCGCACGTTCCAAATTATCCTTAGGCGTAACATAGTGACTTTTAGGATAAATAGTCACGCGCGGCACTTTACGCACCAATTTGCCTGTGAGTGGATCAAACCAACGAATCGAATCGACTTCATCATCAAATAATTCTATGCGAATAGCATGCTGATCAGATTCAGCAGGGAAAATATCTAAAATTTCACCACGAATACGGTAAGTACCGCGCAAAAACTCTAGCTCATTACGGCTATATTGCATTTCCACCAAACGACGGATCAAATCATCACGATTCACCCGATCACCTTGCACCACATGCAGCAACATGCTCATATAAGCATTGGGGTCACCCAAACCGTAAATTGCAGATACCGATGCGACAATAATGGCATCACGACGCTCTAGCAAAGCACGTGTGGCCGAGAGTCGCATTTGGTCAATATGATCATTAATAGCCGCATCTTTTTCAATAAAAGTATCGGAAGATGGTACATAGGCTTCAGGCTGATAATAGTCATAATAACTGACAAAATATTCGACTGCGTTGTTCGGAAAGAACGCTTTAAACTCACCATACAACTGCGCTGCCAGCGTTTTGTTATGTGCCATGACAATGGTCGGACGCTGTGTTCTGGCAATCACATTGGCCATGGTATAAGTCTTACCTGAGCCTGTAACCCCAAGTAATAGCTGATCATGATAGCCCTGTTCTATCCCTTGAACCAATTTTTCAATGGCTTGTGGTTGGTCACCCGCAGGTTGATAGTTGGTGACTAAATCGAAAGGTTGCTTATCACTCACAAATGCAGCTCTCAGGTTTGATGCGACCTAATATTTTAGCAGATTTGCCTACACTCAGGACATCCGAATATGTTGTGGCGATGTTGCGTAGCTACAAAGCCATTGCTCGGTTTTAATTCTGTATTGGACGCTGTTAGAACGAAGATGTGCTACGACTAAATTGAGCACGGGGAAACTGCTTTAAGACTTGACCCACTGGCTATTCAAAGGCAACATGAAATTTCAGGACGACAACCATAAAAGCACACATTCATGACTTACCAATATCACGACGAATCAATTATCAAAAGCCTCCCTGAAGATACTGTTTTCGTATTTGGCAGTAACATGGCAGGACAACATGCAGGTGGTGCAGCACGAACAGCCAAAGAATTTTTTGGTGCCGTTGAAGGCGTCGGGCGCGGTTGGGCAGGACAAAGTTTTGCCATTCCAACCATGAATGAACATTTACAACAAATGCCACTATCGCAAATTCAGCACTATGTGGATGACTTTAAAATCTATGCCAAAAACCATCCTAAAATGAAGTATTTTTTAACTTCAATTGGTTGTGGTATTGCAGGTTATACGGTTGAAGAAATTGCCCCTATGTTTAAAGGCATTGCCCATAATGTGATTTTTCCTGCGTCGTTTCGTCCTTTTGTCGAAAAAGCATTGCCTAAACTAACGCAAAAATTACTACACACCATTTACCGTGATTCTGTGATTTTTACCCCTGCCACCGATGAATTAATTGAAGTCTTGGCATTGAGCGATAATGAAAAAGCCTTGGCTAAAATCATATTGAATACACAAATGTACCCAACTGACAGCAATGGGCGTGATCGGGTCTTTGAAATTCAGGATATTTTGCACAACTTAAATGGTAAGGTATTCGAGTTCCAAAATAATTCAGAAGGCCCAATGCTATTTGGTGCAGCGATTTTGGCTTTATTGGAATTGTATAATATCAACGAGCAAGATTTTAGCGATGTATGGCATGGCGTACGTGAAATCTCGCCGCCAAAACCTGCCAACAAAGCGCGTAAGCATGTTCGTTAATTTCAATACTTTTAAATCCCCATCAATAAAAAATGCCACGTAATTGTGGCATTTTTTTTAGCGCTTACCCATCGAACGACGAGTACCACGTGGCGGTGGCCAAGTCTTATCGGCATATTGCTCAGGTTTAGGACGCACTGAATTATGTACCGCCTGATCATTATCCTGCGCTGTATTTGGCATTGGGAATGGGAGATTCACCAATGGTTTTTTTGAAGTAGGCTGCTGCTTACTCATGACCATCACTCTTATAAAATTTGGACTATTTTAAAGTTTTTTGCCGCCCGATGCGAGAAACTTCCACCTCACAGCAGTTTTAATCACGATTTCATAGGAAATTGGTCTAATTTGGTGATTTTTTATTAATTTGATGCAATTTTAAACGACGCAGACATCGAATTTAAGCTAAGATAATATGCTTTTTATTTTTTTATCCCTATAAGAAGGAATATGCCGTGGACGTACGTCTCTCTGATCGTGTCAATGCCATCAAACCGTCCCCAACACTTGCAGTAACCAATAAAGCCGCTGAACTTAAAGCTGCGGGTCATAACGTTATTGGTTTGGGTGCAGGTGAACCGGATTTCGATACACCACAACACATCAAAGATGCAGCTATTGCAGCAATTAATAACGGTTTTACAAAATATACTGCTGTTGACGGTACGCCTGGTCTTAAAAAAGCCATTATCGCAAAATTAAAACGTGACAATAATCTTGACTACCAAGCGAACCAAATTTTGGTGTCTTGTGGTGGTAAGCAATCATTCTTTAACTTGGCGTTGGCTTTGTTAAACAAGGGTGATGAAGTGATTATCCCTGCACCGTTCTGGGTAAGCTATCCAGATATGGTGATTATTGCTGAAGGCGTGCCAGTCATTGTGGAATGTGGTGAAGAACAACGTTTCAAAATCACGCCTGAACAATTAGAAGCTGCGATCACTGACAAAACACGTTTAGTGGTGTTAAACAGCCCATCTAACCCTACAGGTATGATCTACACCAAAGCTGAATTAGAAGCTTTGGCTGCTGTACTACGTAAATACCCTGAAGTATTCATTGCATCTGACGATATGTATGAACCAATCCGTTGGGATGATGAGTTCTATAACATCGCAACAGTTGCACCAGACCTTTATGACCGCACAATCGTATTAAACGGTGTGTCTAAAGCTTATGCAATGACTGGCTGGCGTATTGGCTATGCAGCGGGCCCTGCTAAACTAATTGGTGCGATGAAGAAAATTCAATCTCAATCGACTTCTAACCCAACTTCTATTTCGCAAGTTGCTGCAGAAGCTGCATTGAACGGCCCACAAGACGTACTTGAGCCAATGGTTGAAGCATTCAAACGCCGTCATGACTTAGTTGTAAATGGCTTGAATGACATCAAAGGTATTTCTTGCTTACCTGCAGATGGCGCGTTCTATGCGTATGCAAACATCAAACCATTAATTCGTGCGAAAGGCTTAAAATCTTGCACAGAATTCTCTGCTTGGTTATTGGAAGAAACTGGTGTTGCCGTTGTTCCTGGTGATGCGTTCGGTTTAGGCGGTTTCATGCGTATTTCTTATGCAACTGCAGACGAAGTGCTTGTAGATGCGCTTGCACGTATCAAAAAAGCAGCAGAATCAATTGAAGGTGTAGATGAAGCGATTGCTTCAATCGAAGCTGAAAAAGCTGCCAAATAATCTAAACCTGTTTAGATGAACAAAACCCACGATTGAATCGTGGGTTTTTGTTTTAATTACGTTTTTTCACTCATCATTTTTCCTCATTTCTGAGGAGAGAGATCACAAATAACGCTTTTAAAAAGCCTCAAGATCATTTCTTGATTGATATAAAAATTCCAATACAAAAAAATCAAAACAACAGCAATCTAAACGGTTTTATACACGAGGTTTGGTTAAAATCACCATCAAAATACCACACAACACGATCAAGGTTGCCACGACCATCAACAGGGTGAGTTGTTCACCTAAAAAAATCACACCGCCTAAAATCGCCAAACACGGTACAGAAAGTTGCACAGTACTTGCGGTAATGTGATCAATTTTTTTTACAATGCTGTACCACAACACATACGCGCCAGCCGAAGCCAATGCACCCGACAACACTGCCAAAACCAAACCCTGCCAAGTGATAAAACTTTCAGGTAAATGCCAAAGAAAAAATACAGCAACAAGTGGTGTCGCCAGAATGAAATTAGATAGAGTATTGGTTAAAGCATGCTGCATCGTCTTTGCAGCAATACTGTAAAAACCCCATGCAATACCTGCCAGTAACATCATCAATGCATATTTGAACGTTGGCGTACTGGCTTCAGGCAATAGCAACAAACCCATCCCCAATATAGCACAACCTAACCCGACCCAGCGCGGCAAAGTCATACGCTCACCATGCAAAATTGCATAACTGATCATGGTGATTTGCACTGCGCCAAATAGAATCAATGCACCAATGCCTGCATCTATATGCAAATATGCTAACGAAAAACCGAGCAGATATACAGCAAGGCTTAATGCAGATTTCCATTGGAATTGAATTGGTTGTTGAACCTGCAAAACAGCATAGAATATGCCTAAGCACACTGCCCCACTGCCAACCCTGAGCAAACTAAAACTCATAGGGTCAATTTGCTGTTCAGCCAATGCCAAACGACACAGCAAAGAATTTGCAGCAAATGCGAGCATGGCAATGCATATTTTAATCCACACGGCTGAATATCCTTTTCAAGCTGTTCGCAAATCTTTATCGCAGTTTAGAACACTATTTTAGTGCAAGTCATTTCGCTCAATTCAATACAAATCTATTTGGCTGAAATGATAAATCATCTTAGATTAAATACTATTTAGATTAGATACTGTTTTTCAATGCTGCGATCAACTCTGATTTAGACACTACAGGTTGAGTTGTCGCTTTATATTCACATAAATAGCGAAAAGCAGAGTCTAATTCTACACGCAATTGTTTTTGTTCAGACACAGACCACACGCGTGAACGGTTGCTCCCCGAAAGCGCACTACCCGCCAGTTGGTACAAATATAAATCATGATCACGCTGTAATGGTTTTTTGGTGCCGTTGTCTGGATGGTCTGAAAGCAATTGGCAGGATGATTGAATGAGCCATTTTTCACTAAACCACAATTGCAATAAATCGCCCAAATACAAATCTTGAGGTGCTAAAGGCCAGACATGAATATATGCGCCTTCTACAGCAATGTAGTATTGTTCAGGCGTAGACAAGATAGAAAGATAATGTTCTTGATAATAAGAAAATTGAGAAAAAATGTCAGAAATGCTGAGCGTATTCATTCGCTTACTCCGATTTAGCCATTTTAGTGCTGGCAAGTTGGGTTAAATCCACACTGTTTAAGATGCTACTTAAACGCTTTGTTCTGTCACTCAGACTAACAACCGATTTTGTGTAACGCAAGTCTTGTGGGTGATTTTTTAATAAAATTTTGTTTTTTGTTCAAATAAAAAGCATATAAAGTCAAAATGAAAGAAACATGACAATTTATGCTTGACCCTTGCTTAAATCTGCTTATAATCGCATTCAGATTCTCCCATAGCTCAGTCGGTAGAGCGACGGACTGTTAATCCGCAGGTCCCTGGTTCGAGCCCAGGTGGGAGAGCCAAATTCTAAAAAGCCCAAGCATAACGACTTGGGTTTTTTATTGCCTAAAATTTATGGATGATGTGGTCTGTAAATAACCAAGCAGCGATTCATGCCTTAATCGTTCAAAAAGATGAATGTAACTGTTTTGGGCAATTCAGCTTAATGTAATTCCTAATCTTAGCCTTGATCATTTCTAAGTGACTTAGGCAACAATCCACAATCAAAATACCTAAGCAATAACTTGATTGATAAAAAAACGGAACCGAAGTTCCGTTTTCTATCTTAGATCATCTACAAGTTTTAAGCGGCTTGCACAGGCACGCCACTATGGAAACGGAACAAATCATCTGGACTTAAAATCAGATTCTTTTCCACTTCACGTATATACTGAATTCGCCCCTGAATATCTTCTTCAGGGTTTTTCAGTTTTGCTGTTTTTGCTACATCCAAAGCCAGTGCCAAATAATCTTCATAATGCCGTGATTCTGATTTCAGTAAATAACGGTAATACTTACCTAATTCTTCATCTACCAATGGCGCAAGCGCATAAAACCGCTCGCATGAACGTGCTTCTACAAAGGCACCTATCACCAAAACATCAATTAGTGCTTCAGGTTCATAGGTACGGATTTCTTTACGTAAACCGCCTGCATAACGCCCTGCACTTAAACCCTGCCACATTTGCCCACGCTTTGCCATGAACTCTAGCACCTGCTCATAATGCAGCATTTCTTCGCGTACCAACTGTGCCAGTTTGACCTGCAAATCGGTAAAAAAGCTGTAACGAAACATCAGATTCATGGCTGTGCCTGCTGCTTTTTTCTCACAGTTAGCATGATCTTGCATCAAAATATCTAAATTATTTAATGCTTCGTTCAACCATTCTTTGGGTGTTTCGCAGCCTAAAAATGCTATCACAGGCTGCATCAATTCATCATAATTTATGCTGGACATAACGTTTCAAATTTTATCTTTCAATTTCAAATATACAGATTAACGCGCTGCATCAATCGCGGCTTTCATGCGTTTAACAGCCTGCTCCAAGCCGACAAATACAGCATCACCAATTAAAGCATGACCAATATTTAACTCATGGATGTGTTGAATAGCGGCAATTGCACCTACATTGTCCAAGTTCAAGCCATGCCCTGCATTAATCACTAAGCCACGGCTAGCTGCATATTCTACGCCCTGAACAATACGGGTCAATTCGGCTTGCTGTGCAGCTTCATTTTCTGCATTGGCATACGCGCCTGTATGAATTTCAATGGTCGGTGCACCACATGCAACGGCCGCATCAATTTGTGCAAGATCTGCATCAATAAACAGTGACACATCACAGCCAATTGCTGTTAATTCCTGAGTAGCGGCCTTAACTGCTGCAAAATTGCCTACTACATCCAAACCACCTTCAGTGGTTACTTCTTCACGGCGCTCAGGTACCAAACATACATGCTGTGGACGAATTTCTTTGGCAAACTCGATCATTTCTTCAGTAACTGCCATTTCCAAATTCATACGAGTTTTTAGCAACGGACGCATACGACGCACATCATCATCCTGAATATGACGACGGTCTTCACGCAAATGCAAAGTAATCCCCTCTGCACCCGCCTGTTCACAAACTAATGCGGCCTTCACAGGGTCTGGATAGTTCGTGCCACGCGCTTGTCTTAAAGTTGCCACATGGTCAATATTGACACCGAGTAAAGCCATAATAGGTTCCTACATTACGCTTGGGTTTGAGAATTCTGAATCCACAATTGGCGACTTTTTAAAGGTCGATCACCCAACAGTGAACTAATCATTTGTCGATACAGCCGAGACAGTAATTGTAACTGCTCTGGGTTAAAATCCCTACCTTTTTCATAGTCGCACATACTGAGGATCTGTGCGCCAAGCAAATTGGCTCGTGAAGCTTGTGTAGTAGGGATAAAACCATCATTCAGTTGAAAATGATAATGTAGATTGGGCTGAATCGGCTCTTGGTTCGCATCGACTGAAAAATCAATCGCATAGCCTAATTCTTCCAATAATGCATGTTCAAACTGACGTAAAATTTGTCTTAAGAATAGATTGGGATTTTCTTGACTAGATAAATGTTGTAAATGCGCCAAAGTCTGATGATATTGCACAAAAGTTTCAGGCATTTCGACTTCGACCGAACACAAGCGCAACACAATTTCATTTAAATAAAAACCTGAAAAAAATGCATCGCCAAAGAAAAAAACAGGCTGATTGACAATTTCCAGTTTGGTGAAGTTTTTAAGCTCTGATTTTCCCGAAGCCTGAATACGAATCGGTTGATATTGCGGTGGTGGCATTTGTCTTAAAATACCATCAACCCGCCCATGTTCGCGGGTAAACAAGTGCACAATATGGCTACGTTCGCGGTATTTTCGATGATGGATTAAATAACCATGCAAGATTTCATTACGCATGATAGCGTCAATTAATCCTGTTCTTTAGCAGGTTCTTGTTTGGATTTTTCTTCATCACCATCTGGAATGACAGCACCGACTACAGCAGCCGTGCCTTTCACCACACCTTTTGTGGTTTTGTAGGCAACTTTTACGGGAACTGTCACAACTTTGTGAATACAACCTTGCAAGACAAACATACATGCCACAATGGCCAACACTTTCATCATCACAGTTCCCTTTTCGTCAAACTTAGATATCACTATATCCTAAGCTTTTTAATGCACGTTCATCATCAGACCAACCACCTTTGACTTTCACCCAAAGCGTCAGCATAATTTTTTGCTCGAACATTTTTTCCATGTCGACCCGTGCATCCATACCAATTTTTTTCAGCTTCGCGCCTTTTTCGCCAATCACAATGGCTTTTTGACCAGGGCGATCTACAAAAATAGTGGCATCAATATAGGTACATGGCGCTTTCATACGACCCGTTTTTTCATTTAAAACCGCATCTTCAGTTTTAAATGATTCGATTTGCACGGTTAAATCGTAAGGCAGTTCTTCGCCCAATTGGCGCATGATCTTTTCACGGATAATTTCAGAGGCCAAGAAACGTTCTGAACGGTCTGTGATTTGATCTAGCGAATACAACGGTGGCTGGAATGGCAAATAGCGTTCAATCGTGTCACGCAAATGATCTAGGTTCGCGCCGCGCAATGCCGATACAGGTACAATTTCGGCAAAGTTCATTAACTTGGCACGTTCTTGAATAATCGGCAAAGCCTGATTTTTATTTTCAAAAGTATCAAGTTTGTTGATGACTAGAATCACTGGCATTTCTGCATTTTTCAGTTTTTCCAAAACCAGTTCATCATTTTGAGTCCACTTTTGTGCATCCACCACAAACAGAACTAAATTTACATCGCGCAAAGCAGAAGATGCAGCACGGTTCATCATTTTGTTGATGGCACGTACTTCTTTTTTGTGCATCCCAGGTGTATCTACAAACACAGCCTGAGATTTTTCACGTGAATCAATTCCCACAATTTTGTGACGTGTGGTTTGTGGCTTACGTGAAGTAATGGATAGTTTTTGACCTAACAAATGGTTCATGAGGGTTGATTTACCCACATTCGGGCGACCAACAATCGCAACAAAACCACTGCGGAAATCAGATGGAATTTCAGTTCCCTGACCGCTAAAGAATTGGTTAATCAGGTCATTGGCGTCGTTATTCGACTCGTGATCAGCATCTACGTGATCGGAATGGATGGTCATTCAGACTTTTGCTCCAAGAATTTTAAAATATCTGCCGCAACTGCCTGCTCGGCAAAGCGACGGCTTGAACCTTCACCCTTCATTACAGGCAAACTATCGACTCGGCATTCCACAATGAAATGCTGATTCGGTGCATCGCCCTGAATATCTACAACCTCGTAAACCGGGAGAGGTTTTTTACGTGCTTGTAAATACTCTTGTAAGCGTGATTTAGGGTCTTTGAGTTGATCGGTTGGCTCAATATGATCTAAATAAGGGCTATACCATTTTAGCACAATCGTTTGCAGCAAATTCAAATCACCGCTATCGACATAAATGGCGCCAATAATCGCTTCTACGGTATCCGCCAGTATAGACTCACGATGATGACCACCAGATTTCAATTCACCTGTACTGAGAATTAAATTTTGGCTGAGCTTTAAATCATTGGCAATTTTACCTAAGGCTTCCTGACGCACCAGTGTTGCCCGCATGCGCGTTAAACGCCCTTCATTTTCATGTGGATAAGCCACATATAAATAATTGGCAACAATCATTCCCAACAACGAATCGCCTAGAAATTCCAGACGTTCGTAATTGTGTTTATGACTCACCGAGCGGTGAGTCAAAGCCAATTTAAGCAATTCAGGTTGCTTAAACTGATAACCGATTCGGCTGGCTAGACGGGTCTCATTTAGCTTGGACTGAGCTTTGATCAAAACTTTTCTCGAACTTCATTACAATATCAATATTCAATAAGAAAGGTTTTCTTATTTCATATTCTTTTTTCACTTCTAAACCATCGACGTTAGTCACTTGAGCCACATCTGCAAATTTAATATCGCGAATGTTGTTCATGCTTAAACGCTTGTCCATTTCACCAATAAACTTTTGTGGTGATAGGTTTTTTGGCCCATTCAACAATTGCTCTTCAATTTGATTGTCCAACATTCGATCATCGAAATATGGTCCCCAAACCGCAATTGCCACTTTTGCCATAAATGCAAAACCAATAATTGCAATTAAAATTGCAATATAGGATGCCCCTTGTTGATGACGCATTTTTTATTTTCCTAATCTGCTGTATTAATCAATTTTGCCGTTACGACTAAATGACGGCAAATTAAACCCAGGCTCTTTATGCATCCACACATAGAATGCACGACCTGTTAGGTTTTCCTCTGGTACAAAACCCCAAAAACGACTGTCAGCACTTTGATCGCGGTTATCCCCCATCGCGAAGTAATGACCTTCAGGTACTTTGACTTCCCAATATAAACCATTTTCTGCTGAATATTTACCATTGTCTACATAGTTCAGGAATGGTGCCTGACGCGCCACGTTTACACCTTCAAGCTCGCGCATGGTAAATGTATGCGCCCCTAAAGTTTCCTGATGGTAAATTGAAGTAGGTGTATCTAGACTGTCTTTTTCACGGCTAAACTGGATTGGGGTTTTCGTTACTTTCTCGCCATTAATGCTCAGCTGACCATGATCATAAACAATATGATCGCCTGGTAAACCGACAATACGCTTAATATAACTAATGCTTGGTTGTGGTGGATAACGGAACACCGCAACTTCGCCACGCTCAGGCGAACCCACATCTATAATTTTGCTGTTAATAATTGGCAAACGCACGCCATATTCAAACTTGTTCACCAAAATAAAATCGCCCGTTTCTAAGGTTGGCACCATAGAATCTGACGGAATATTAAATGGTTCATACAGGAATGAACGCAGTACCATCACCACTGCCAAAACAGGCCAAAAATCATAAGCCCATGTGATAATGAAGTTTTCATTGCCTCGCCCTTTCGTTGCTCTTTGCTTAAATACAAATTTATCGAGCAGCCACACCGCAATAAAAAATAATGTGGCAGGAACGAGAATCAAATTAAAATCGAAATCCATGGGTTTATTATCCTTATAATTTTAGCGTTCGACTTTAAGTACAGCTAAGAAAGCTTCTTGCGGGATTTCAACACTTCCCACTTGCTTCATACGTTTCTTACCTTCTTTTTGCTTGGCAAGTAGTTTCTTCTTACGAGAAACGTCACCGCCATAACACTTCGCAAGTACGTTTTTACGCATCGCTTTCACGGTTGAACGCGCAATAATTTGCGCACCAATCGCAGCCTGAATAGCCACATCAAACATTTGACGCGGAATCAAGTCTTTCATTTTTTCAACCAAGGCAATACCACGGTGACGTGCATCTTGACGGTGGCAAATCATAGCTAAGGCATCGACTTTTTCACCGTTAATCAGTACATCGACTTTAACCAAAGATGAGCTTTCAAAACGGACAAAGTTATAATCTAACGATGCAAAACCACGTGAAAATGACTTCAATTTATCAAAGAAGTCCATCACGACTTCTGCCATCGGAATTTCAAAAGTAATGGACACTTGGTTACCCAAGAATTTCATGTCTTTTTGCACACCACGACGCTCAATACATAGGGTCATGACGTTACCCAAGTATTCTTGCGGCACTAAAATATGACATTCCGCAATCGGTTCACGTAAATCTTCTACAGTTGAACCATCAGGCATTTTAGATGGACTGTCGATATACACCGTTTCGCCATTTTTCATCACGGCTTCATAAATAACCGTTGGTGCCGATGAAATTAGGTCTAAATCGTACTCACGCTCTAAACGCTCTTGTACGATTTCCATGTGCAACATGCCCAAGAAACCACAACGGAAACCAAAGCCTAAAGCATCTGAACTTTCAGGTTCAAAGAACAAAGCTGAGTCGTTAATTTGTAGTTTGTGCAAGGCTTCACGGAACGGTTCAAAGTCGCTGGCATCAATTGGGAATAAACCTGCATAAACCTGCGGCTTAACTTTTTTAAAGCCTGGTAAGGTTTCTACTTCTGGTGTAGTTGCGAGTGTGATGGTATCACCCACTGGCGCACCAAAAATATCTTTAATACCCGCAATAACAAAGCCAACTTCACCTGCTTCCAAAATACCTGTTTCGGTATGTTTTGGATTAAAAATACCAACTGAGGTAATAATGTGCGTTTGACCTGTCGATTTCATCAACATTTTATCGCCTTTACGCACGCGACCTTGCTTGATACGTACCAGCGACACAACGCCCAAATAGTTATCAAACCATGAGTCAATAATTAAGGCTTGCAATGGCGCATCACGATCACCTTGTGGTGCAGGAATGACATTCACCAAGGTTTCTAATACATTGTCGATGCCTAAACCTGTTTTAGCCGAACAGGTGGGTGCATCTTGCGCTTCGATACCAATAATTTCTTCAATTTCATGAATCACGCGCTCAGGTTCTGCCTGCGGTAAATCAATTTTATTCAGTACAGGTAAAACTTCTAAGCCTTGCTCAATTGCGGTATAGCAGTTTGCAACTGATTGCGCTTCCACCCCTTGTGCCGCATCGACTACCAATAGCGCACCTTCACAAGCTGCCAAAGAACGTGATACTTCATAGGAAAAGTCAACGTGTCCCGGGGTATCAATGAAGTTTAACTGGTATTCCTGACCATTTGGATGGTTGTAGTATAAAGTCACTGAGGTGGCTTTAATGGTAATCCCACGCTCACGCTCAAGCTCCATAGAATCCAACACCTGAGCTTGCATCTCACGATCTTGTAAACCACCACAGGTTTGAATGAAACGATCTGCTAGAGTCGATTTACCATGGTCAATATGGGCAATGATCGAAAAGTTACGGATGTTTTTAATATCAACAGTTTTTTTAGCTTGCGCCATGGGTTACCTTGAAAAATAACACGCTCTGCACCTCAAAATTCATGCAGAGCAAAAGCCGAATAGAAATTGCGAAGGATTATAGCAGATGGATTTTTCAATGTATCCATAATAATGACTTCCTTTTGCAGCCTCACGCGTTTTTCTTTTTATTCGAGAGTTTTAGGCTTTTTATGCAGAGATGTGTGTCGTAATTAAAGTGAGAATTGAAGAATACTTCATGCTATTTGAAACAGGTGAATACCCTCTTTAACAACATCGACAGCAATAACATGCAGCAACTTTCAATGACGCTACACTTGGTGCTTCAACTCATCTTAATGAATCATACTCACTAAAATCCAACGGATTCACATCAGCAGCCAGGGGTTGATAGGCTTGCGTAAATGTCGGTGACATGCGTTTTGGACGACCTGTAGCAATTTCCACACAAGCCCATTGTGTATTGCCCATAAACAGCAGACTTTTATCTTGAGGGCGATAAAACGCATATTGGCGGAATGAATACAACGCATTCAAATCACTTAACCATGTACGCAAAATCAGCTCCTCACCTTCGAGTGCCGCTTTACGATATTGCACATGATGTTCCACCGCCACCATTGCATGTTTTAGTTTTAAGTATTCCAGCACCCCTAAACCTAATGTTTCGATATGTGCCGATGCTACATCCTGCATCCACTGCACATACACCACATTATTGACATGCCCTAAAATATCAATATGTTCTGGCTGTACGGTGATTTTTAAATCAAATATGCTGCTCATGTCATCCTTTTAACTAAAACGGCGATGTCGGTCTAGTCTAACAAAAATACCGAGTTACATAAAAAAGTCGCCCTAATTCAAGAGCGACTTCCTTAAAATAAGTGGCTATTTAAAGTTTAGCAAGATTCTAAATTTTAGATAGATTTACGATTTTATGCCACATCAACTTATTGAATACGCATGCCAATAATCGCACGTTGCCCTTGACGGATAATCACCACACGCGCAATTGTACCTTGTTTCAAGGTAGATACTGTTTCAACAAATTGATTGGCATTTTGGATAGTGGTGTTATTCAGTTGCACAATCACATCACCTGGCATAATACGTGCCTGAGCTGCCGAACCACCACGACGCACTTCCTGAATCAGCACACCGCCTTTAATATCTAATTGGCGTTGTTCTGCAACGCTTAAATCACGAATCGACACCCCTAAAACAGGGCCTTTGGCTGCTGTGTCAGGGTTGTTTTTGGCAGGCGTGTCGTCAGGTGCTGTGCTCACCGTAGCGGTAATATTACGGCGTTTATCATCGCGTAATACTTCAAGCTGAATACTTTGATTTGGCACTGAACGGTTTAAATAGTTCAACAATTCAGACGTTCTGGAAATAGGTGTGCCGTTGTATTTAAGAATCACATCGCCCGCGCGCAAACCTGCACGTGCCGCAGGTGAGTTTGGTGCAACTTGAGTAATTAATGAACCTTCAGGCTTACTGAGTTTATAAGATTCTGCCAAATTGCGGTCAATATCTTGCAAACTCACCCCTAAATAAGAACGAGTCACTTTACCGTTACGCTTTAACTGATCGGCAACATCTATGGCAACATCAATAGGAATGGAGAATGACAAGCCCATATAACCACCCGTACCACTAAAAATACGGGAGTTCACGCCGACCACTTCACCGCGCTGGTTAAATAGTGGCCCGCCTGAGTTACCTGGGTTAAGCGCCACATCGGTCTGAATAAATGGCACTGAAGTTTCACCCATCATATTACGCATTTTGGCACTCACGATTCCTGCCGATGCAGAATAGTCAAAGCCAAATGGTGAACCAATCGCAAGTACAGGCTCACCTACACGTAATTGATCGACATTGCCTGTACGCAGTTCTGGATAACTGCTGCCCTGCACTTTTAATAACGCGACATCGGTACGTTCATCGCTCCCCACAACAGTTGCATCAAGTTCACGGCGGTCATTCAGTACAATGGTAACTTTAGAAGCATCTTCAACAACGTGGTGATTGGTTAAAAGGTATCCATCTTTACTGATAAAAAAGGCACTGCCATAACCTGTTTTTTCTTGTGGAATTTGCTGTTGGGGAATAATCACTTGATTGCCAAAAAAACGGCGTAAAATTTCTGGAACTTGTTGTTGTAAGAGTTCTTCCTGACTCATTTTTTTGACAACATTGACACTCACCACCGCAGGACTGACCTGCTCAACCAAATTAGAAAAGTCTACTGGTGGTGCTGCTTGAGTCTGCACAGTTGCCATAGTAAAAACAGCCGCATATAAACCTTTTTTTAAGTTGCGATTTTTCATAAATAGCATTCACTCAATAATAATTATGACTTTGAACTCACCTTATTTAGCACAAAATAATAGGCTTTTGGGTAATAAAATGTTGAATCTTTTTCAATTACGGTTTGGCAGGCATTGTAGAGGATAGCTGAGATAGTATCTCGTATTTACCCCATCAAAAATTACGCATCAAAGTGCTATAAATGAAATGAAAAGCGTGGAATCGAATCACAATAAAAGTGGGATATTCCATAAAAGTTGCCAGTTTATTCTTTTTTTTCATTATTCAAATCCACTTCGCACTTGCCTTTTTCTGTAAAAAGGGGTGTCATTATCCAACTTTTTTCAAATTAGCTGATGGACATGCCTAATTTAAACACAACACATCAATTTGATGTGATTATTGTGGGAAGTGGTGGTGCAGGTTTGAGTTTAGCGCTCTCATTACCCCAGCATTTCAATATTGCCGTTTTGGCGAAATCTACCCTTACTGAAGCCAGCACCTTTTACGCGCAAGGCGGTGTCGCGGCAGTTCTTGATGAAACAGATTCAATTGAACAACATATAGATGACACAATGATTGCAGGTGCGCATTTATGTGAAATGGATGCTGTCAAGCAAACCGTAGAAGGCGGCAAACCTTCGGTAGATTTTCTGCTGAAACAAGGTGTGCAATTTACTTTAGATGAACAAGAACAGTTGCACTTAACCCGTGAAGGCGGTCACTCACAGCGACGTATTATTCACGCTGCCGATGCAACAGGGCGCGCAATTTCGACCACTTTGGTACAACGTGCCCAAGAACATCAAAACATCACCATTTTTGAAAATTATATTGCGATTGACTTAATTACCTCGCAAAAATTAGGTTTAAATGAAAGTAATCGTGCTTTGGGCTTATATGCACTAGATGAAAACACACAAAAAGTGCATAGCTTCCTTGCACCATTTACCGCGCTTGCCTGCGGTGGTGCAATGAAAGCCTATCTATATACATCTAACCCAGACATTGCCACGGGTGATGGTATGGCCATGGCATACCGTGCGGGTTGCCGTGTGGCAAATATGGAATTTAACCAATTCCATCCGACCTGTTTGTATCATCCTCAGGCGCGTTCCTTTTTAATCACCGAAGCCATGCGTGGTGAAGGTGCATATTTACGTTTACCCGATGGTGAGCGTTTTATGCTGCGTTTTGATGAGCGTGCAGAATTGGCGCCACGCGACATTGTAGCACGTGCAATTGACTATGAAATCAAACGCTTAGGTATTCGTCATGTGTGGTTAGACATCACCCATAAACCTTCAGAGTTTGTGAAGGAACACTTCCCAACGCTGTATGCACGTTTACTGGAATTGGGCATTGATATCACCACCGATATGATTCCTGTTGTACCTGCTGCCCACTACACTTGTGGCGGAGTAATGGTGGATGAACATAGCCAAACCGATATTGCTGGTTTATATGCGATTGGTGAAACTTCTTATACAGGTTTACATGGTGCTAACCGCATGGCAAGTAACTCTCTTTTAGAATGTTTTGTATATGGAATGGCAGCGGCCAAACATATTGAAGCACATCACACTACAGATTATTGCTCACCTGAAGTTCCTGCTTGGGATGATTCTCAAGTGACCAACCCTGATGAAGATGTTGTAATTTTACAAAACTGGGATGAACTTCGTGCAACCATGTGGAACTACGTCGGTATTGTACGCACCACTAAGCGTTTAGAACGTGCTTTGCACCGTATTGAAATGCTAAAACGTGAAATCACCGAGTATTATCAGGACTATCAAGTCAGTAAAAACTTGATTGAGCTGCGTAATTTGGTTCTGGTTTCTGAAATGATTGTGCGCTGTGCCATGCAACGCAAAGAATCGCGTGGTTTACACTTCACGCTAGATTATCCTGAACTCGCACCTGAATTGCGTAAGACTGTGCTTATTCCACCAAATTTCCAAGTGGAAACCCCATTGGTGAATGAGTGATCTGATTACTTGTTACACAACAGCATTTGCATAAAAGTATCTGTGAATAAAGTGCATTTGAATTCTAATGCAAGAAAGCACCGAATCGTGTTCCATAACACGATTCGGTATTTTATCATTTTGAATATGATGACGTTAACTTACTAAACCTCCCCCCAAGAATTCATCAAGTTGATTTTTAGATTACGGCTGCAACTTGAGTACCATCTTGAATAAATGCTTCTAAGCGAACTTGACCAGCCAATAGTTGCTGTAATTGGTGGCTAATTATGTACTGCAATTGCTGCCGTGTTTGTTCGTCTATAGGCGCATTTTGCAATTGTTTTGACAAATGCTGTAATGCTGCTTGAGCCCCCAACTGCTGCATTTTAATTGCATACAGATAGCCCAACACCACTCCTTTCTGCACATAATTTGCAGCTAAATCATGCTGCAGATGATAAATCAAAGCACCCATCACCCGTTCATTGGCTGAGAGTTTACGCAAAGGGTCACGTGCCACACGCTGACACGGGTCTTTATAGGCATGTTCACATGAGTCCAGAAAGCTCTGTGCCAGATGCTTTAAGTTTTGCTGACGATGCGGCAACTGTGCAGCTAATCCCAACGCTACTTGTGCCGAAACAGCGCGGGTAAAATCTGCAACCAATGGGTCTGCCATTGCGACACCAATACTGTTATGCCCTATTAAACTGGATAACCAAGCCATCATGGCATGTACACCATTCCATAAACGATTTTTAATGAGTTGGATTTCGGCAATATCATCTACCAAAATCATTTGACGCATGTGTTGCAATAATGGACTGGCATTTTCCACATAAATAGGCATGTCACTTTCAGCATGAAATAAAATTAAATCCATACTTTGCAAAATGTGACTGGGCTGAAAATTGCGTCTTAAATCTTCTACATATAAGGTGGCTTGACGCTCTTGCTCAGGCTGCAATCGAGTATTGTCTTCAATTTCAATTGGCTCTGCTTCGTCATCCAACTGAAATTGCTTAAAAATATTATACTTGATGCGTAATTGGCGATATAAGTTTTGATCGCTTAATTTAGAGACCATTCTATTTACGACAGTATCGCAAAAATAATGCTGCGCCATAATTTTGGCTGCCGTATCGGGATCCAACAACGCCTCTAACGCCTGATGAATATGCGTCATCAAGAGCTGTTTTGCCCCAACTTTATTTAAAATTACCAAAATAGTTAAAGGCTGATGGAGTTCAAATTGCGCTATAAAACGGGCATATAAGCCCTGCGCAATTACTTTAGCCTCTTGCTGTAAAGCATGTTCAGGCAAACATAATGCAATTAGGCTCGACTCCACATACATTTGCTGCATCTGCTGCAAGTTCTCCGCATCAATGATGTGCATATTTTCAATTCGTTCATCATAAGAACATTGTCCATAACGAATTGAATACGTTCCAAAGGCGTTTACTGCAGAACGATATAAGGTATTCCGTGTAGAAGCATAAATACGTTTAGGACGGGTATAGCCATCCCAGTGCGATAAAATTTGGGCCAAATAGCCCCCACCTATTGCACCAAAACCATGAATCCCCACACTCAACTGATTTAAAGTTTGCGGGAAGGCCTCTTGTAAACTCGGCATTTCCAATACAGGAATAACTTGATTTAAGTCATCTAAATAAGCTTGCATACTTGCGTAATAATGCTGCGTGAGTGACAACATATTAGCATTAGGTTTTTTTATATCCCGAAATAGTATGGTTATGCCACCCGCTGCATGTGCAGATTTGATTCCATTTTCAGAATCTTCCAGCATGAAACATTCGCTGGGTTCTAGATTAATTTTTTGTGCGGCTGTTATAAAAATTTCAGGATGTGGCTTGCCCTGTTGCACCTCATCGCCACAAACTAATACATCAAAAAACTTATAGACATTGGCATTAATCAAATATTCTTCGGCAATGGCACGACGACTAGACGTAGCAACCGCCATTCTCAAGCCAGACTTTCGTAACCGCTCTAATACCTGCAACAAACCTTTTTTAATGGGCACACCAAAATTGCGCACACTTTCTAGTTCTAGTTCATCAGCACGCTGACGGATCTCACGGTAAGGAATGTCTGCACTATATTCTGCTTGCGCCAGTTGTTCAGCGCTCTTTGCACTCAAACCCAAACATTGCATGAGGTATACGTCTGAAAATTCAACGCCAATGAGCTCCTGAGATGCCTGCTTCAATGTTTGAAACCGTAATCGTTCAGTATCAAACATTGTTCCATCCATATCAAAGATTGCTCCATGAACAATATTGTTCTTAAATTTAAGCATTTAGCTCCCTTGTTTTATCACTTACGGGTTGCTAGCTTAGACAAAAGCAGATTTGATCTATATGAAAAACATAAAATGAAATATTTGTGATTATTTTTTAACCAATCAAACCCTGATTTTCATGTGGTATGTGTACATATGTAACCACATGGTAAATATAAGTAACTAAAATTAAGATAAAGCTGACTTTATTCTCAGCCAATCTGTGGAATCGAATACGTCCCTGTGACATGCGCCACGGCATCATCTACACCTTCGGAATATACCCAAACCTCACCGACCACGAGGTTTTTCCCTACTTTCATTAAGCGACATTCACCACGTAAATTGCGCCCTGCTGCGGGCTTGCGTAAAAAGTTAATGTTTAAGTTGCTCGTGACCGCTAAAGCCACCAACCCCAACTCTCCTAAAATGGCGATATAAAGTGCATAGTCTGCAACAGTCATCATAGTCGGCCCCGATACTGTGCCACCTGGGCGTAAATCACGTTCATCGATGTGATAATTTACCAATGCGCCACGTGGCGTGATGGACACAATTTCACATTTTTCCAGACTTTGCGGAAACTCTACTTTTAAAAATTCAATAATTTCTTCTTTGGTCATACTTACTATTCGCTATTTTTAAAATAAAAAAATCTTCTAAAGCATTTCCACTATAGAAGATTTTTCCATTTAATCAAATGTATAACTATGACCAATTGGCTTATTATGCATTTGTTTGTTATACCTTCGCTTACAAATAGTCCATCGCCTGTGCAAATACTTGATCAGGGTTTTGTGTTGCATCTAAACGCTTCACTCGCTCAGGATGTCGCTCCCACAAAGTTTGATAGCCGCCTCTTACTTTCTCAAAGAAAGTTGCTTTCTCTTGTTCAAAACGGTCAAGCTCTCCACGCGCTCGTGCACGGGTCATACCCAGTTCAATCGGTGCATCGAGCCAAAAAGTTAAGTCAGGCATACGTGTGACAAAGTTATTATTTAAAGTCTGCAACTTGCTTTCACTCAAACCACGTCCCGCACATTGATAAGCAAAACTGGCATCACTAAAACGGTCACATAGCACGGTTTTTCCTGCAGCAAGTGCTGGTAAAATCACCTGATCTAAATGCTGAGCACGCGCTGCATACATCAACAATAACTCAGTGTCTGAACACATTTTTTCTTCATGGTTGACCGCGAGCAACAAAGCACGAATTTGCTCTGCCATAGAGGTTCCACCCGGTTCACGGGTTAAAACCACCGACTGACCTTGTGCAGTAAAATAATCATGAATACGGCGAATAAGTGTAGTTTTGCCTACCCCTTCAGTACCTTCAAAACTGATAAACATGCTTATTCCCCTGATTTTTTTGTGCGTAGTACGTTTAAATATTCCTGTACGGCACGGTTATGATCTTGCAAATTGGTGCTAAATTTATGCCCACCATTACCTGTCGCGACAAAATAAATATTGTCAGATTGGTCTGGATGCATAGCCGCTTCAATGGCTTTTTGACTTGGCAAAGCAATTGGTGTTGGCGTTAAGCCACTCATGGTATAGGTGTTGTATGGCGTTGGAGTGCGCAAATCCTGACGGGTGATATTGCCCTGATAACGATCTCCCATACCATAAATCACGGTTGGGTCAGTCTGTAAACGCATCCCCAGTTTTAAACGACGTACAAACACACCCGAAACCTGCTCTAATTCAGCATCAACATTGGTTTCTTTTTCAATAATAGATGCCATGATTAAAGCTTCATATTTATTTTTATAGGGCAAATCTGCTGCACGATTATTCCAAGCATCATCCAATGATTTCATTTGACGCTGATATAAATCGGTTAAAATTTTACGGTCAGTTTCACCTTTGGCAAAGAAATAAGTATTCGGCGCAAATAAACCTTCGGGATGTGTAAAAGGAATATTTAAAGCTTTTAGCATTTGATCATATGGCAAATGCGACACTTCTTTGGTGACTAACTCATCTTTCTTTAACGCATCAATCAATTGTTTAAAAGTCGTGCCTTCGATCACCAAAATACGGTTCATTTGTGCATTTTCAGCATTGGCGATCATTTCCATAACCTGACGTACACTCATACCCTGACGAACTTCATACACGCCTTTTTTCATGCTGTCGTGAATCATCACCCGTTGATAGAGCTTTAAAACAATTGGAAAATTCACATGATCTTGTTCTGCCAAACGATCAATAAAGCGTGAATAGGTATCACCATCATTAATTGCCAATAATTGTTTTTTGCCTTCAATAGGATAATCTTTAAATAAGCTTGACCATAAGATCATGCCAATGACCAAAAACAGTCCGAGTACAAAAATAAGCGCACCCTGAATAGCACGCTTAGACCATATAGGTTTGGTTTTCTTTTTAGATTTTGATGGACGCTTAGACATAAGAATGAATCTGATTCAGTTGAAGTTGCTTAAATAGTTCCACACACGGCTGCACATCTAAAACCTGCTGCCCTAAATGGCTGACAATTTTCATGGGCGTTAAGGCATTACAGAAAAACAGACTTTGAATCTGCGCAATTTCCGAAACATGAACATCACGCTGTTCACAATGCAAATTCTGTTGTTGCATGCGCGATAAAATTTCTGCCCGCATGACACCGTGCACGCCATTATAACCAAGTTGCGGAGTAATCCATGTATTGTTTATACGAATGAAACAATTACTACTCACACCTTCAACCACACTGCCCTGTACATCAGTAACCAAAGCTTCTGTCCAGCCTTTTTGATCGGCTTCTTGTTTGAGCAATACCTGTTCAATTCGGTTTAGACTTTTCAGCCCAACTAAATTCGGCATGCTCAGTCCAATCGCTTGAGTCAAGACGCCACTTTGAATGATGTCATAATGATATGCCATATCTAAAGATGCTTGCACTTGTGGATAGAAAAACACCCAAACATCGGCAGGATGATCAGGCAAGCTGTAGCCACGCTGCCCCACACCACGACTTAAAACAATCTTCAAAGTACCATTTAACTCGCCATGCGCCTGCTTTAAAAGTGTCAGCGTTTCAGTGATTAACTCAAGATTGGCATTTAAAGAAAGTTGGCGATTGGCATATTGCAAACGCGCCAAATGGCGGTCAAATAATTCAATTTGATTTTGGCGAAAACGTGCAGTGCTAAAGCATCCATCACCATAATGAAACGCGCGATCTAACACATGAATCTGCTCGGTAGGCTTGGCATTTTTATAACACTGCATGGAAGAAGTACTCGTTATTTATCTCTAAATATAGAAAACAATGAAGAAATTTATATTTATCATTTACTGATATTCACCGCATTTTAAATTATTTTTTCAGCAAATAGACTACCGATATGCTTGCCTCATTCAACAACAGATTTAATACCTGAGGTCAAACATGAACTTTACAAAACTGAAAATTGGACTACTGGCAGCCGTACTTTCGGCAACAACTCTGAGCGTTTCTGCAAAAGACTTTCTGAATGTTTCCTACGATCCAACCCGTGAATTATACGATAACTTTAACAAAGATTTTGGTGCGTACTGGAAAAAAGCCATCGGGCAAAACATTAACTTTAAACAATCACATGGCGGTTCGGGCAAACAGGCACGTGCGGTGATTGATGGTCTAGGTGCCGATGTCGTGACTTTGGCACTGGCTGCCGATATTGATGAAATTGCCAAACGCGGTCTATTACCTAAAGACTGGCAAAAGAAATTTCCGTACAACTCGACCCCTTATACATCCACAATTGTATTTTTGGTGCGTAAAGGCAATCCGAAAGCGATTCAAGATTGGAGCGATTTGGTCAAACCTGGTGTGGAAATCATTACTCCAAATCCAAAAACATCTGGCGGTGCACGCTGGAACTATTTGGCAGCGTGGGCATGGGCAAAACATCAACCTGCGGGCAGTGATGCCAAAGCGCAAGAGTTTGTTCGCCAAATTTATAAACAAACCAAAGTATTGGATTCAGGCGCACGTGGCTCAACCACCACTTTTGCAGAACGTGGCATTGGTGATGTTTTGTTAGCTTGGGAAAATGAAGCCTATTTAGCCGTGCGTGAACAACCGGGTAAATTTGAGATCATCACACCTTCTCTATCTATTTTGGCTGAACCGCCTGTGGCGATTGTAGAGAAAAATGTGCAAAAAGATGGCAATCAACACTTAGCCAAAGCCTATTTAAACTATCTCTATTCGCCTGCGGGTCAAAACATTGCTGCGAAGAATTATTACCGACCACGTAATGCTACGGTGTTGGCACAATATAAGTCGCAATTTAAACCATTGAAGTTGGTGACGATTGATCAAGAGTTTGGTGGATGGAGCAAAGTTCAGAAGCAACACTTTGAAAATGGTGGCATTTTCGACCAGCTTGTCAAAGCCAATCAAACCAAATAATACTGAAAGGCAAATCATACTAAAGCGATAGCTGAAAACACCCAAATTGAAAAATGCGGGTGTTTTCACAAACGCATTTTTACCTGATTCACATATATCTCTTTTATTCATATAAAATTCATTTTTAATTATTTTTTTTGCATAGAAACTCTAGTTATCCTTGTTGCAGATTATTTAAAACATGAATTTTACAGCATTATCTTACTGAGTTTTGAATCCAAGTGATCACAGCCAAAGCTGAAAATGATGGGTTCAATTCATATTCAAGCGTTATTCAGATCATTATTTCAGGCTGAAATATGCGAAGGAGCATCGACATGATTCATACCGTAATTGTTCCAGGTGTAGGTGGCAGTGAATATGCGCACTGGCAATCTTGGTTACAACGACAACTCATGTCTTGCTCGCGTGTACAACAGTCAGACTGGAATAGCCCAATTTTACAGAACTGGGTTGCTGAATTTGTCAAAACAGTTGCCCCGATTCAGAATGATATTCAAATTGTGGCGCACAGCTTTGGTTGTCTGACCACAGTGGCAGCCTTAGCACAGCACACTGAGCTTCAGGCGAAAATTAAAAATTTGGTTTTGGTTGCGCCTGCCAACCCTGCCCGTTTTGGTGAATCTGGTTTTGCAGAACACAGTCAAAGCAATTATTCGGCTTATTTTCAGCAACTTAAATTGGCTGTACCGACACGCTTATTGATCAGTGAAAATGACCCGTGGCTAAGTTTTGCAGATGCACAGGCACTTGCCCAAGCATGGCAATTAACACCTATTAATTTAGGACGAGTGGGTCATATTAATGTTGCATCAGGCTTTGGGGCATTTCCAGAAATTTATGATTATTTGATTGCAGAAAATATGCAATCACATATCAGTATTTCTGATAACAACAAGTATTTATTCAAATTTGCAATTTAATCTTCGCAAATTATGCTTGTGCCGAATTTATCTTTTACTTTTATCTGTTTGTTTTCAAACACTCATTCTCTCTTTTGAGGAGTCATCATGTCGCAGCGATCCAAAGTGCTGCCAGGATTTGGTCTTTCTCTAGGCTTTACCCTAGCGTATTTATCCTTAATTGTTCTTATTCCCTTATCGGCTGTATTTATTAAATCGCTGGGTATCGGTTGGGATGGTTTATGGGAAATTTTAAGTTCAGAACGTATCCAAAAATCTTTGCAACTCAGTTTTAGCGCTGCGCTCATTGCAGCCTTTATTAATGTCGTCTTCGGCTTATTATTGGCATGGTGTTTGGTACGATACAGCTTTCCGGGCAAACGTATTATAGATTCTTTGGTCGATTTACCTTTTGCATTGCCTACTGCAGTTGCGGGTATTGCCCTGACTTCTTTATACGCACCGACTGGCTGGATTGGACAATATTTAGAACCATTAGGCATTAAAGTCGCGTATACCCCTATCGGGATTACCCTTGCCCTGATTTTTATTGGTATTCCATTTGTTGTGCGTACCGTGCAACCCGTACTCAGTGACTTAGAAACCGAGTTGGAAGAAGCAGCATCTGCGCTAGGGGCTAACCGCTTTCAAATTGTCACCAAAGTGATTTTCCCTATTTTATTGCCTGCACTGATTACAGGTTTTGCCCTCGCATTTGCGCGTGGCGTAGGTGAATATGGCTCGGTGATTTTCATTGCAGGTAACCAACCATTTAAAACTGAAATTGCACCCTTAATGATTATTTCTCGTTTAGAAGAATATGACTACGCAGGTGCAACCACAATTGCTGTGGTGATGTTGCTGATTTCTTTTGTCATGCTGTTCTTAATTAACTTATTACAAGCATGGGCAAGTCGTCGCACAGGGAGAACTGCACGATGAGTTTAAATACCAACAGCAATGCTTTGGCTGAAAAACTACAATCACGCGATGCAACACGTGAACCGACTTGGGTACGCTATACCCTGATTGCAATTGCCTTCATTTTCTTCTTAAGCTGTCTGATTTTGCCGCTGATTTTGGTTTTTGTAGAAGCCTTTAAACAAGGCATTGGTGTCTATGCACAAGCATTGGTGCATCCTGACACTTTATCAGCAGTGAAATTAACCTTACTCACTGCAGCCATTGCCGTGCCTTTAAACGTGATATTTGGTATTGCCGCAGCGTGGTCAGTGGCGAAATTCAATTTCCGTGGCAAGTCAATTCTCACCACCTTAATTGATATGCCTTTTTCAGTTTCTCCTGTCATTGCAGGTTTAATGCTAGTCCTGATTTTTGGCACACAAGGCTGGATGGGCGGCTGGTTGATGGAACACGACATCAAAGTTTTATATGCCGTGCCTGCAATTGTGATTGCCACCATCTTCATTACTGTACCTTTTGTGGCGCGTGAATTGATTCCTTTAATGGAAGCGCAAGGCACAGAGGAAGAAGAAGCTGCGATTGTATTAGGTGCATCGGGTTGGCAGACCTTCTGGAAAGTCACTTTGCCAAATATAAAATGGGGTTTAATTTACGGCGTGATTCTGTGTAATGCCCGCGCAATGGGTGAGTTTGGCGCGGTATCTGTGGTATCGGGGCATATTCGCGGAGAAACCAACACCCTACCGCTGCACGTCGAAATTCTCTATAACGAATATACCTTTAGTGCTGCGTTTGCGGTGTCCTCTCTCTTGGCACTTCTCGCAATTGTGACCCTGATTTTAAAAACTTGGGTTGAAATTCGCCAAGAAAAGCAAAACCAACGCAATGAAGATTCAACTGTTTCTTAAGGAATGACCGCATGAGTATTCAAGTTAAAAATATTGAAAAAAATTTTGGTGCATTCCATGCACTTAAAGACATCTCCCTCGATTTTCCAGATGGCCAACTGGTGGCGCTGCTTGGGCCTTCAGGCTGTGGTAAAACCACCTTGTTGCGTATTATTGCAGGATTAGAGTCGGCAGATCGTGGGCAAGTGATATTAGAGGGTCAGGATGCAACCGATGTGCATGTGCGCGAACGTCAAGTTGGATTCGTTTTCCAACACTATGCCCTTTTCCGCCACATGACCGTATTTGACAATATCGCATTTGGTTTACGGGTACGTCCACGTGCAACCCGACCTTCAGAAGCCGAGATTAAAAAGCGTGTTATGCGTTTACTCGACTTGGTACAGTTAAGCTTTTTAGCAGACCGTTATCCTGCACAATTATCGGGTGGACAACGTCAACGTATTGCTTTGGCACGTGCCTTAGCGGTAGAACCACGCGTATTGTTATTGGATGAACCTTTTGGTGCGCTTGATGCCAAAGTGCGTAAAGAATTACGTCGTTGGTTAAGAACTTTGCATGATGAATTACACATCACTTCAATTTTCGTGACCCACGATCAGGAAGAAGCACTCGAAGTTGCCGATCAAATTATTGTCATGAACAAAGGTAATGTCGAACAAATTGGTTCACCGCGTGAAGTGTATGAACAGCCTGCAACTCCGTTTGTATTTGACTTCTTAGGTCAAGCCAACCGTTTTGAAGGACAACATCATCAAGGGGTTGTGCAAATTGGTGAAGATCGCGTACAACTTCTCAATCAACCAAATGCACCACAAGGCAAAGTGATTGCATTTGCGCGTCCAGATGAGTTGCATATTCATGCCCAACCACAGGAAAATACCATTCAAGCGACCTTCTTACGTGAGGTTTGGATTGCTGGTAAAGTAGTTGCAGAATTGCAAGATCGTCAAGGGAATTTGATTGAAATTGCACTCACCGCAGATGAAGCGAAACTGCACCAATTCCGCCCAAATCAAACGGTTTGGTTAAGTGTAATCACTTTACATTTATTTGAAAATCAAGTCGCATAAGGACATCAAGATGGAGCCTAACCCGCTCCATCCTTTTTAGGGTTGCACCACTATGAATTTCCAACAACTTAGAATTATTAGAGAAACCGTTCGGCAAAACTTTAATTTAACCGAAGCGTCTGCAGCACTATACACCTCTCAATCGGGCGTGAGTAAGCACATTAAAGACCTTGAAGATGAGCTTGGTGTGCAGCTTTTTGTGCGCAAAGGCAAACGTCTACTAGGTTTAACCGAGCCAGGACAAGCGTTGCTAAGTATTGTCGAACGCATGTTGGTTGATGCAGATAACATTAAACGCCTTGCTGATGACTTTAATAAAGTAGATGAAGGCACGCTCACCATTGCGACTACACATACCCAAGCGCGTTATGTGCTGCCGCCTATTGTGAATTTGTTTAAAAAAGAATTCCCTAAAGTACATTTGATTTTGCAACAAGCCAGCCCTGTAGAAATTGCCGAAATGCTGCTGCAAGGTGAAGCCGATATTGGTATTGCAACTGAATCTCTAACCACTGAAGAGAACTTAGCAAGTGTGCCTTATTATGACTGGTGTCACAGCATTATTACCCCACAAGATCATCCTTTAGCCAGTAAAACTGAGATCAGCCTGACCGATTTGGCAGAATATCCAATCATCACTTATCACGGCGGCTTTACGGGACGTTCTAAAATTGACAAAGCATTTACCGATGCAGGAATTGATGTCAATATCGTCATGTCTGCACTTGATGCAGATGTCATTAAAACCTATGTTGAATTGGGCATGGGCGTAGGTGTGGTGAACAATGTGGCATACGATGCAGAACGCGATTACCGTCTAAAACAAATCCAGACCGATATTTTTGGGGTAAACACCACATGGATTGCGGTTCGCAAAGGACATTTACTACGTGGCTATGGCTATGAGTTTATTTCTTTATGTGCACCAAATGCCGATATTAAAGCGTTAAAGCGCATTGCTTATCCTGACGAATAACCCCATTCACATAAGAGAGCGCATTCGCTCTCTTATGTTTCATTATTTCGCCACGATCTTCGTTTATCTTAAAACAGGAAAATAATGTTTTAAATTGATTCAAATTATGCATAAAATATAATCAACAATAAAAATGATTATTTGATTTTAAACACGATTCTATCACTCAAATGCGGGACGTCACATGAAATATCATCTTTGCACTGCATGCTTGTACGTCCTGCCCATAGTGTATAGTCATGCTGCAGCTCTAGAACAAAGCCATCAATCTGTAAGCGCCTTTTTACAAGAAAATAATTATGCAGAAATAACCTTGCTTTATTTAGAGCCGAATGTTTCTGGGCAAGTACAATATCAACAACAACTCCGTGAACTGGGAGTTACTGATTTTTCGACTGGAGATTTGGTCGAAAGCAAACATTTCATCAATGCGGGCTTAAAATTACAGCTTAGCCCACAACTTTCCTTTGGTTTATTATTCGACCAACCGTTTGGTGGGCGGGTTAATTATCAATATACCCCTGAAATTTATGCTGAAAAAATAGAAATTGAGTCCAGTCATATTCAGTTTGACAGTCGCAATATGACTGCACTAATCGGCTATCAACCTACCCCTCGCTGGAATTTTTTTACAGGTATTAGCTGGCAAGACTTTAAAGGCTATTTAGAGGTTTTTGGACAAGATTATGCTGTGTTTAATGGTTATAGCGTAGCATTTGAACGTGATTCTGCCCTAGGTTGGTTAACAGGATTTAGTTATCAAATTCCAGAGTATGCATTTAAAACCGCAGTGACTTATCGCGCTAAAATTAAACATCGTCTAAATAACCCCAGTTACGGATAAGCCAAAGATTTAATCACATGAATTTTAGGCTTATTCTTTTGGCAAAGTTGATACGCACATAGTGAAGAAAATACGCCTGCTAAAAAACCAGCAATCGAACGATGTT